>JADFGU010000168.1 GCA_022567535.1 Planctomycetota bacterium
GGCGGGCGGCGGTGGCCTCGGGGGCCTCGACCGGCCAGAGCGAGGCGGTCGAGCTGCGCGACGACGATGATGGGGTGTACGGCGGCAAGGGGGTGCTGCGGGCGATCGCCAACGTGAACGAACGACTGGCGCCACTTGTCCAGGGGCTCGACGCCCGCGAGCAGGAGGAGATCGACCGCGCCATGATCGAGGCGGACGGCACCGCCAACAAGGCCGAACTTGGCGCCAACGCGATCCTGGGCGTCTCCCTGGCGGTCGCCAAGGCGGCCGCCGAAGCCGCCGGCTTGCCACTGTTTCGATATCTCGGCGGGTCGGCAGCCAGGGTGATTCCCGCCCCCATGTTCAACGTGCTCAACGGCGGCAAGCACGCTGACAACACCGTGGACTTCCAGGAGTTCATGATCGAGCCGCGCGGTTTCGAGCGGTACGAAGACGCGCTGCGGGCCGGCGTCGAGATCTACCACGCGCTCAGGAGCGTGCTCGCGGAAAGGGGGCTGTGCACGTCGGTGGGCGACGAGGGGGGGTTCGCACCCGATCTCAAGAGCAACGAGGACGCGCTCAAACTGATCGAGGAGTCCGTTGACCGGGCGGGGTACTCCTGGGGAGAGCAGATCACCGTGGCGCTCGACCCGGCGGCGAGCGAAATGTGGAACGAGGCAGCTAAGCTCGGTCGGGAGGGGTACTGCTTCTTCAGCTCCAGCAAGGAGGTCGTGACCAGCGCCGAACTGATCGACCTCTGGTCCGAGTGGTGCGAGCGTTACCCCATCCGATCGCTCGAAGACGCCCTGGGCGAGAACGACTGGGCGGGCTGGCGCGGGCTGACCGAGCGGCTGGGCGAAAAGGTCCAGCTCGTCGGCGATGACCTGTTCGTCACGAACCCGAAGTTTCTTCAGCGGGGCATCGACCAGCGGTGCGCCAACGCGATCCTGATCAAGCCGAACCAGATCGGTACGCTCAGCCAGACCTTCGAGGCGGTGCACCTGGCGATGCGGAACGGGTTCTCGGCTGTCATCAGCCACCGCTCGGGCGAGACCGAGGACACGACCATCGCCGACCTCGCCGTGGCCACGAACTGCGGGCAGATCAAGGCCGGCGCCCCGTGCCGGAGCGATCGGACGGCCAAGTACAACCAGCTGCTGCGGATCGCCGAGGAACTGGGCGACGCGGCGGTGTATGGCGGCACGATGTAGCGCACGCAATCGCGCGGTTCGCACGCGGCTGAACACGAGGACCAGGCTTGGGCTGGCAGGATCGACAGTTCGACGAGCGGTACCGCGGGAGCGACGCGGGCGGGATCGGCCGATGGTTCCGGCGGGTCTTCGGCGACGGCGAGAACCCGCTCACCTGGGCGGTCACGCTCTATCGCGCGTGGGGGATCACCGTCAAGATCCACCTCATCTACCTGATCTGGATCATCGCCAAGCTCATCGCCTCGGGCGCCAGGGATCAGTTCGGTTTCCTGCTCACGGTGATGACGATGGCGGCCCTGTTCGGGCTTGTGCTGATCCACGAGTACGGGCACTGCCTCGCTTGTCGGCGGGTCGGTGGGGAGGCGGACCAGATCCTCATGTGGCCGCTGGGCGGGCTGGCGTACTGCTCGCCCCCGCACTCGTGGAGAGCTCACCTGGCGACGGTGGTTGGCGGGCCGATGGTGAACGTCGTGCTGTGGCCGATCCTTGGGGCTGCGGTCTGGGGTCTGACCGGCTCCATCGGCGACATCGTGTTCAACCCGTTCACACCCGGCAGCGTGCTGGGCGGACTCACGCTCCGCTCGGGAGAGGCGTCGTACGCGCTGGCCGGGGTCTGGCTGCTGTATTACCTCAACGTGGTGCTGCTGGCGTTCAACGTGCTCCTGCCGATGTACCCGATGGACGGCGGACGGATCCTGCAGGCAGTGCTGTGGGCGAAGATCGGGTACCAGCGGTCGATGGCGATCTCGACCACGCTCGGGCTGGTGGCGGCGGTGGTGCTCGCCGTCATGGCCATCGTCTTCGGGCAGATGACGCTGTTCGCGATCGCACTGTTCGCCGGGATCACGTGCTGGATGCAGCAGCGGCAGATGCGGTTTGTGGGCGACCCGGCCCTGGGCGGGTATGACTTCGATCGGGGTTTCGCGGGGATGCCCGAGGCCAACGAGGAGCCTCGCACGCCCAGCCGGCGGGAGCGCAGGCGGGCCCAGAAGCAGGCCGACTACGAGAAGGAGTTCGACCGGATCCTGGACAAGATCAGCCGTGAGGGAATGGGCGGGCTGACCGCCCGGGAGAAGCGTGTGCTGTCCAGGGACACCGCCAGGCGTCGCGCCCGATAAGCGGGCAAGCGCGTGCCAACAATCCCGAAGAACACCAAGCCCGCCGGCCGAGTATGACGACACAGGAGGGTGCAGCCGGGCGCCGCTCGGACCCCGCACGTCCAATTCCCGAACCACCCGGAACCAAGCACGAGCACTTGATGGGAATCTACGACCGCGACTATGTGAGGCGTGAGCCGCCACGGCGAGGCAGCGGGCTCGGGTCCATGCGGCTGATCTCGGTCAACGCGTGGCTCATCATCGTCAACTCGGCGATTTTCTTTTTCGCGGCGATGCTGCCCCGGACGTACGCACTGGCCGTTTTCCCGCCCATGGACGCGCTGCAGTACTACGGGCATTTCTCGACGCTGACGCTCTACCACCTGGAGGTCTGGCGCCTCGTCACGTTCCAGTTCCTGCACGCCAACCTCATGCACCTCCTCTTCAACATGTTCGGGCTGTGGGTCTTCGGCAGCATGGTCGAGCAGACGCTGGGGTCGAGGAAGTACCTGGCGTTCTATCTGGTGTGTGGGATCTTCGGCGGGTTGATGTACCTGTTCCTGAACCTGCTTGGAGCGATGGGGATCAACGTCCCGGGCGCGCTGGGGAACACCGCGGCCATAACGCCGCTCATCGGGGCGTCGGCGGGCGTGTTCGGCGTTATCATGGCGTGCGCGTACATCTCGCCCAACTCGATCGTGCAGCTGATCTTTCCGCCGATAGCGCTGCGATTGAAGTGGATGGCCTACGGGTATGTCGGCCTGGCGCTGTTCAATCTGCTCAGCCAGGGCAGCAACGCGGGCGGCGACGCGGCGCACATCGGCGGCGCGCTGGCCGGCTTCTTCTTCGTCCGGAACCATCACCTGCTCGGCGACTTCTTCGATGTCTTCAAGGACTCGCGTCGGACTGCCGCCACCGCACCCTCGCGGCGGCGCGTGGGCCCAGCCCCGCCCTCGCCGGAGATCGATCGCATCCTCCAGAAAGTGTCGGCGCAGGGGCTGTCGAGCCTGACCGAATCCGAGCGGCGCGTGCTGCACAAGGACACACAACGGCGTCGCCGGCGGGGGGCCTAAGCTCCCGATCGTGCCGCTGCGATTCGAGATTCTGGCTGAATCCACAGCGTCCGCGGCGCGCGTCGGGCTCGTCACCACGCCGCACGGCTCGTTCGACACACCCGCGTTTATGCCGGTGGGCACACGGGCCAGCATCCGCGGGCTCACGCCGCGCCAGGTCCGACAGACCGGCTCGCAGATCCTGCTGAACAACACCTACCACCTGCTGTTGCGACCCGGGCCCGAGTTGATCGAGAGGCTCGGCGGTGTGCACCGGTTCATGAACTGGGACGGCCCCATCCTGACGGATTCGGGCGGCTACCAGGCGTACTCGATGGCGGACACCAACGCCATCGACGACGACGGCGTGACGTTCCGGTCGGCCGTGGACGGAAGCCTGGTCCGGCTGACGCCCGAGCGGGCGATCGAGGTCCAGAACGCGCTCGGGGCCGACATCATCATGGCATTTGACGATTGTCCGCCGTCGGTGGACCCGGCTTCGGCGCCCGCGAACCAGGCCCCGCTTCGGCTGGCGGCTCGTCGCGACACGCGGCGGGATCGCTACGACCATGCCCAGCGCCTCCGCGTCGCCAACGAGCGCACTGTCCGCTGGCTCGAGCGGTGCAAGAAGGCCCATCAGCGCGCGGACGAGCAGGCGCTCTTCGGCATCGTTCAGGGCGGGACCGACCCCGAGCAGCGCGCCTGGTCGGCGCAGCGCGTGTGCGCGATCGACCTGCCCGGCTACGCGATCGGCGGCGTGGCGGTGGGGGAGTCGCCCGGGCAGATCATGCAAACGGTGCGAGAGACGGCGCCGCTGCTTCCCAGCGACAAGTTGAGGTACCTGATGGGCGTGGGATACGAGCGCGACATCGTGGCGGCGGTACGGGCGGGGATCGACATGTTCGACTGCGTCCTGCCCACCCGCAACGGGAGGAACGCCAACGCGTTCACCCCGGCCGGGCAGATCCGGCTTCGCAACGCCCGGTTCGCCGAGGATCCCGGCCCGATCGACCCCGCCTGCGACTGCCCGGCGTGCGACCCGGACGGGGTGGGTGGATCGGATCGTCCCGTGTTCAGCCGAGCGTATATCAGGCATTTGTTTATGTCCGACGAAATGCTCGGGCCCGTGCTGGTGAGTCTGCATAATGTTCGCCACTTCCAGCGGCTGATGTTGGACATCCGCAGGGCCGTGCGCGATGATGACTGGCTCGGGCTGGGGCGTCGATGGCCGGTGGCTCGGGCCGGGTTGCCGGGGGGAAACGGAGACTGATTCAAGCCCTTTCCGGCACCCGTGCAGATCGCACCACCCGGGAAGCACTCCCACGGTTCTTGCCGTCATGGAAACTCTGCTGATGACACGCATCGAGAACGAATTCACGCTAGTGGCCACGCAGGAGGCGGGTCCGGGTCTGCCGCCCGGTCTGCAGGGCGAGGCGATGACACAGGCACCGGGCGGTCAGTCCGGCAACGGCGATACCACCGGGCCGGGCGGTAAGAGTACGGGCGGGTCCCAGTTTTTCTTGATGCTGCTCCCGATTCTGTTGTTGTTCATCTTCATCACGTCGATGGGCGGACGCAAGGAGCGCAAGCGTCGAAAGGCGATGATCTCCGGGCTCAAGAAGCGGGACAGGGTGCAGACGCAGGGCGGGATCATCGGCGTCATCACCGAGATGAAGGACGATGAGATCGTGCTCAAGGTGGACGAAGGGTCGAACACCAAGATCCGGTTCGCCCGGTCGGCTGTGCAGCAGGTGCTCCGATCGTCGGCCTCTGAGTCGTCGGATTCGTCGCAGGAACTGGAGGAGGCTTCGGTCTCCTAGAGTGCGGCGTCGATTCCTCCGCCGGTGTGAGTGCCGGTCCTTCGCCCCCAACCCGACCACACCGCTGGATTCACGCTGATGCGAAAGTTTCTGGTTCGATCGATTCTGATCCTGGCGGTGCTCGGGCTCGCGGCGTACTCGACGTACCCGCCGGCCAAGACGCTGCGGCTGGGCAAGGATCTCAGCGGCGGTGTGACGCTCGTCTACGCCGTGCAGATCGGCCAGAGCGAGCGGAATCCGGGCAGGGTGATGGATCAGCTGATCCAGGTTCTCAAAGATCGGCTTGATCCGAAGGGGCAGCTGGACATCGCGATGGTTCCCCAGGGCCGTAATCGCCTTGAGATCACCATGCCGCTGCCCACCGAGGAGATCAAGCGGTACCGGCGGGCGTTCCAGGAGGAGCTGGCCAAGCTCGGCTCGGCGGTGCTCGATGAGGATGGTCTGTTCCTGCTCCTGCGCAT
>JADFGU010000169.1 GCA_022567535.1 Planctomycetota bacterium
CGGGATGAGACCACCGGGTGGTGGGCGCAGAACTGGCCCGCATGCCCCGCATTCTCTGTAGCACACCAACACGAAAAAGGCTTCATCTCATCAGAAATGAAGCCCTCTTGGAGGAAAAGCAGCAAGAATTAGCAAAGTCATGAATATTGGACTAAACGGACTTTGCCGTATCTTGCTCAACTCTAAGAAAAACACTGTACGCGCGAAGGGAGTCGAACCCCCAACCTCCTGATCCGTAGTCAGGTGCTCTATCCAATTGAGCTACGCCCGCGTGCGGCGGGGCAAGCGTAAACCGCTCCCGGGCCCCCGGCAAGTCCGGGCGGCCCTCACGCTTGATTTCCCACGCCGGCCCGCGATACTTCACCTCCCCCCGGACCGACCCCGGCGGGCGAATCGAGAGCATCCATGGCCCAATCCGTCTCGGCCAACAAGCGTATCCGGCAGAATGCGACCCACCGCGCCCGCAACCGGTGGCGGCTGCGCGCCATGCGGCTGGCGATCAAGGCGTTCCAGGACAAGCTGTCGCACGGCAGCGTGGACGAGGCCATTCAGGCCTATCGCGCCGCCGCCAGGCAGATCGATCGCTCGCTCGCCAAGGGCGTCATTCACAAGAACCAGGCCGCCCGCCGAAAGAGCCGACTCAACACACTGCTCAAGGCCAGGGCGACCGCCTAGGGCTTGGCCGCGCCCCTCACCCGCTATCCTCCATTCAACATGCGGTCTCGCCGCGCACACACCGTCGGATCGCCCCACTCGCCGACCGCTCACGCCGCCTCGAGGGCCGTCCGCGCCAGCAGGGTCTCCAAGCGCTACGAGTGGCTCTCGACCCGTCCGTTGCACATCCTCACGTTTATTTTCCCGTTTATCGTGTTCTACTGGGTCGGCTCGGCGATGTTCCTCTCCCAGCAGGGCGCGATCGAGGCCATCAAGGCCGAGCGCATCCTCGGCGGGTTCTTCGTCGCGTTCGGCGCGGCCGGCCCGTACCTCAGCGGGCTCGCACTGCTGGCGGTGCTGGTCGTCTGGCACGTCTTCGTGGGCGATCGCTGGCGCGTGCAGCCTCGGGTGGTCGGGATCATGGCGATCGAATCGGCCCTCTGGGCCCTGCCGCTGCTCCTGCTGATCGCGATGATGCCCGGCGGCGCGGGGCTGGTCCAGCCGGACCCGGGCGTGTCGGCAGCGTGGACCGCCAGGCTCACCATCTCGATCGGGGCGGGCATCTATGAGGAGCTGCTGTTCCGCATGGTGCTGATCGCCGCGGTTCATTTCCTGCTGGTCGATTTCGTCGGTCTGGCCAGCCAGAAGGGGAACGTCATCGCGGTGATCCTGGCCGCGTTGGCGTTCGCCGTGTATCACGACGAAGTGGTCGTCGCCGGGGCCATCCGATGGTCGCCCCTGGCCACGTATTTTGCCGCGGGGGTTTATTTGGGCGTGCTGTATCTCTGGCGCGGGTTCGGCATCGCGGTGGGTGCGCACGCGGTGTATGACATCGTCGTGCTGGTGTTCCTCCAGGGCGGGGCCGCCGGCTAGAGCGGGTTGGACCCCGTCCGGGGCCCGCTCCTATCATGCTCCGAGCCGGCTTCGCGCCATTGTGGCGGGCGGAACGCCTTGAAGCCGAAAAGGAATGCCGATGGAACTGGGCATCGCCATCGATGAGTTGTACGCGACCGGCTGGTCAGGGCTGGACTCCGCCGGCTGCGAGCACACAGCCGACGGCAGGCCGTACCCCTCCGTAGACCGCGTCCGCGACGAGTTCCGGGCCGCCGGGTTCGACCTCGAACTGAGACGCCCGCAGCTCTTCGATTGCGTTCAGGCGCAGTGGCGCGAGAAGAACGGCTCTGAGGCGGGCTCGGTCATCGCCACCAGCGAGGCCGAAGCCGCCATCTACGCCCTCTCGCAGTTTCGACGCCAGCTCGCGGCGGTCTAATACGGATCACATGTATCGCTCGTGCGTGCGGTGGGAACACGCGCCCCTCCCTCCCTCCCTCCCGATTCCATCGGGACATCGGGACATCGGATGGGATCGAGTACGAGCCCTCCGCGCAAGCGGAGAGTGTTGCGTGCCCGGCACCAAACACTCCGTGCTCGCGCCCGGGGCTCGTTCATCGCGCTGCGCGTGCCAGTGTGAATAATGCGAACCGTATGACACAGAAAAAGGGGCGCCCTTCGGACGCCCCTGGGTCTGCTGCGTGATGAGTCTCGATCGGTTACGAGCCGGCGTTCCCGGCGTTGACGACCTCGGTCCCGGTCTTGTGGGCGTCATTGGCCGCGTCCGCGGGCGCTTCGTCCTTGGGCGGCTGCACCATCGTGTAATGGAACCGGCCGTCGGCGATCATCTCCTCGGGGATGGGCGCGATGCCGGCGTCCTCGACCGAGAACTGAAGATCGTTCGCGGGGCCGGTCACGGATATCGTCACGGGCGCCGGCGTGAGCAACTCGATCCAGTACTGCCTGGACTGCTCCCACGAGGCCGCGGTGGGCTCCACAAACACGTGCACGATCGACTCGCCATCGGGGTTGTAGCTCGGGTTCATGGTCAGGTCGTAGCTGCCGCTGGAACCCGGCTCGATCTGCTGACGCCCGACCGCCACAAACTGAAGCGTGTGCGGGCTGTTCTCGGACGGCGTGGCAACGTAGTACCGGACGTCGAGCCAGGTGTCGGACTGGTTGTTCATCGAGACACTGGTGGTGCAACCGGCCAGTCCGGCGGCTGCGAGGCCCAGCGTGACTGCGAGCGTGCGTCGGTTCATCGTCATGGTTCGATTCCTCCTGCCCTATAGGCGTAGTGAATCGACATCGGCCAAGATCGCCCGCGGCTTTGGAACCGCCCGTCATTGGCGGCGGGTTTGCGTCCGACTCGCTGACCTGGGCAGGATTGACCGTCGGCGCCTGTTGCGCTGATCGTGGCGACTCGGCAGCGATAACGACATGACGGGCGCCCATGCACGCGGCCGGGGCTCGCTCACCTTGGACGCCGAGTCTGAGCCCGGACGCCGAGTCTGAGCCCGCCGCGGGCGAAGGCTCGGATCACGCGCGTATGGATGTCATCGCAGATATCCGAGCCTTCGCGGACTCAGACTCGGCGTCCGGCACACCTCTCGACGTGCACATGAAAACGGCGCGTTCGGCCGAACGCGCCGTCGACCGTCGATTCAGACCGCGGCGCTATTCCTTCGCCGGCTCGTCGTCGTGATCGTCGTCGTGGTCATCGTCGTCGTCGTCGTGATCGTCGTCATCATCATCATCGACGATCCTGACGGAGTACTGGAACAGCGCGCCGTCGAGCGTGCCGACGGGGATGTTCCTGATCACGCCCTCTTCGGTTGAGAACTCGAGGCTGTCGGCGCTGCCGGTCACGACGATCGTGATCGGCGCCGGTGTGAGCAGCTCGATCCAGTACTGGGCCGCGTCTTCCCACGTCGGCGAGGTCGGCTCGACCAGCACGTGCACGACCGATTCTCCGTCGGGGCTGTAGTCCGGATTGTCCGTCAGTGTGTACGCAGCCGAGGACTCGGGCTTGATCTGCTGCCGACCGATCGCGATGAAGTTCCACGCGCCGCCCTCCTCGCTGGGCGGGTTGGCGACGTAGTACCTGACATCGAGCCACGAGTCGGACCCGTTGTTCATGGAGACGGTGGCCTGGCATCCGCACAGCCCGACCAGACCCAGCCCGCACGCCATTGCTCGCCTTCGATTCGTCATCGTGAATTCCTCCTGGGCGAATGCCCGTTTGATCCGCGTGTATCATCGCACATTCGGCCGCCCCGTGCACGCCGAAACCACACGGTGGCGGATTTTCGCCGGTCCCCCCCCCCCCGGCCGACCCGCCCGGCGGTGAGATACGTGCCCCCGGGCCGGATCCAGGGTCCCGAGTCTCAGCCCGGACGCCGAGTCTGAGCCCGCCGCGGGGGTGTCATCGTAGATATCCGAGCCTTCGCGGACTCAGACTCGGCGTCCGACAAACATCGGGAAGCGATTCCTGATCTGACAGCACGCTATCCCCGCTCGCTGTGCGGGATCTCGATCTCCTCGATGGTGGTGCGGCGGAGTGTGACCTTGCCCTCGGGCGTGTGCTGCTCGGCTTCCTCGACCTCGTGCCGAAGGACCGTCCGCTGTGTGTCGGGGTTCGGGTCCTTCGCCGCCGCGTGCCAGATGTGCCCGACGAACTCGCCGAGGGACCGCATGATGGTTTTGCGCGTCGGTGCCGACATGGGTCATCCCCCGCTGGGATGACCCCCCGCTGGCGCGGGGGGCTCTGTCCAGTCGCCGCGCGCGTCGTCGAGAATGCGCGCGACCCGCTCGGGCCTGACGTTCTCGTGCAGCGTCTCATCCACGAGCATGGCCGGGGCTGTGCCGCACGAGCCGAGACACTCGAGCTCGATCAGCGTGAACGCGCCGTCGTCGGTCGTCTCGCCCACGTCGATGCCCAGCGCGTCCTTCACCGCCTGCGTCACCTGCTCGTGCCCGCAGAACTCGCAGGCAATGGAGCGGCAGATCGCGATCCGGTGCCTGCCCTGCGGCGTGAGCGCGTACTCCTCATAGAACGACGCGGTGTCGAGCACCTCGGCCGGCTTGAGCTTCAGAAACTGCGCGATCTCGGTCATCGCCTGCGGCGGCACCCACCCGTAGGCGTGCTGCACCATGTGCAACGCCGGCAGCGTGCAGGCCATCATCGTCTCGTACCGCGGCAGAAGCTCGCGCGTGAGCGTGTCGCGCATGGCCTGCGTGAGGTAGGGCTCCTCGCGGCGATCGATCTCGGCAGCGGCGGAGTTCTTCGCGGTCCAGGACATCGCTCCATCCTAGGCCCCACGCCCCCAACAGAGCCCTCCGCGCAAGCGGAGTGGTCCTCCGCCTCCGGTCCCCACGCCCCCCGCGCAAGCGGGCGGGTCCTCCGCCTCCAGCCCCTCCCGGCTCCCGCGCATGCAACCGCGTCACCAACCACCCGTTCCCGCGGGCGGCTCGGGCTCGGTCTCTGCCTTCACGAACGGCTCGCCCGGGCTGTACGCCCGGCTGTCGAGGTCGGCGTGCCTGACCAGTTGGCCATCGGCCGCGGTCCGCTGCACGCTCGAACCGCTCACGCGCCCGACGTGCTCGACCCTCGGCACGCCCTCGGGCACAGCGATCCTGGGCGACCCCCACGACACGCACTCAACCACCCGCCCGTCCGGCGCCACGAGCATCACCCAGTCGCCCGCGTTGGCCAGTGAAGGCCTCGACGAGCACCGGGCCGTGAACACGTGCGCGTCGTTGAAGTACGGGTGCGGCGCTTCGGGCGCCCGACTCGTGTCGCCGATCGGCCCCTCCCACCGGCACCCGCGTCCGTTGAACACCACCGCGCATCCGCCGGGCTCCAATTCCAGCTCGGGGAAAACGAACTCGAACCGCCTCGGCCCCTCCGCGGCGCTGTCGCGAAGCGTGTACCCGGCGAGTTGGATCGGCTCGTCGTGCGGGTTGACGATTTCGATGAACTCGAGTTGATCGCGATCGGCAATACCGGCGGCAACATCCGCGGTGGTGAGTTCCTCCGGATGGTAATGAAGCTCGCTGACGCGGAGCGCTTGCTGCGAGGCCAGCTCATTGAAATTGCTGGTGACGGTCGTCTGGTCCGAGCCGACCC
>JADFGU010000170.1 GCA_022567535.1 Planctomycetota bacterium
TTCTTCCCCTTGTGCATCACGCAATTGATGAAACGCGACAGGACCTTGTCGCCATACCTCGGATCGGGGCGAAGCTGCTGTTCCGCCTTGGTGATTCGTCCGGACATCGAGAACTCCTGGCTCATCTGCCGCAGTCGCGGCTCTGTTCACCGAGCGGTCCACCAATGGACCCGCACGATTACTTGCCTTGTCAAACCTGATTCACTTGCCGCGCTTGGCGCCGTACTTCGATCGGCCCTGCTTGCGACCCTCCACGCCCAGCGTATCCAGCGATCCGCGCACGATGTGATACCGAACGCCGGGCAGATCGCGCACGCGCCCGCCACGCACGAGCACGATCGAGTGCTCCTGGAGGTTGTGGCCCTCGCCGCCGATATACGCCGTCACCTCTTTGCCGTTGCTCAACCGCACGCGGGCCACCTTTCGAAGCGCCGAGTTGGGCTTCTTGGGCGTCACGGTGCGGACCTGAAGACACACGCCGCGTCGCTGCGGGCAGGAGTCCAGATCGCGGACCTTGGATTTCGCCTTGGGCGTTCGGCGAGGTTTGCGGACAAGCTGATTGATCGTTGGCATGCTTTGATCGGACCTTGTTCAGTATGCTCTCACGAGAGCGTCAAGTCTAGCCGCCCCGGACGCCCGGGCAAGCAGCAACCGTTCACACGCGACAACCCGCCCCGAGCCCGCGCTACCGGAACCGACGATCGAACGTCAACCCCCGACCTTCTTGATCTCCTTGATGCCCGACCAGACCACCTCGGCCGTCTCGACGTTGATCAGCTCCATGTTCGCTTGGTAGAAGTTGACCCAATGGCGCCGGTTCGCCGACTCCTGCCTGACCTGAATCACCTTCCCCACGAGTGCGAAATCGGCGTTGAGTTCCCTGGCCACCGCCTTGATCGTGGCCGGGTCGTTGTATTTCGTGTCCAGCCGCTCGTCGCGCAGCTCCGCCCGGGCCTCGCGCTCAGCCTTGACCCGCACGCGCCCGCTGTTGATCATCGTCCGCTGAATCTGATTCGTGAACAGATCCGTCTCGATGTATTCCTCGGTGTCGTTGCGGATATTGCCCAGGAACACGATCGGGCGCTTCCCGCCGTTCTCGCGCATCCAGTTGTCGATCCAGGGTCGGCTCAGGATGTCGTCGGACAATTCCTGGGCGAACTGCCGCGCGTCAGTGTCATTGAAACGCGGATTCACGTCCGTCACCATTTCCGGGTCCACCCGGATTATGCCCGTGCTCTGGCACCCAGCCAGCACGGTTGCCGCGCCGGCCACACCCATCGCCATCAGATTCAGTCCTGCTCGCATCTTCAGACTCCTTTTTGTTCAGCCCGCGCCCGTTCGGCCCGGGGGCCGGTCAATCCCAGTAATGCTCCACAATCGTCGCGAGTCCATGCTCGCGCACCTCGATCTCGCGCCACGGCGTCACGTACACCGTGCCGCCTCTCCAGTCCTCGTACACCACCCGAAGCCGGTACTGCCCCTCGGGCAGGTCTACCAGAACGACGCGGGCCTGACCCGGAAGAAAGATCCACGAGCGCAGGTCCGCCCTCTCCGTGACCATCATCGTGACCAGCCCGCCCAGGGCGACAATCGCCTGGGCCCAGACCTGGTCGCTGTCGCTGGCTTGTCGCCGGGCCGCCTCCGCCGCCGCCGCGGTCAGCCCCGCCTTGGCCGCCGCCCGCAGGAACGTCCGCGTGTAGATCACGGGCATCCCCCGCTCGAGGTTCTCGTACGCGACCCGCGCCAGATCCTCGACCATCGCCAGCTCGTGCCGCGGCCCACCCTCCACTTCGACCCACACCCGCTCGACACCGCTGGGCACGACGTCCACCACCGGCAGCTCCATGTACATCGGCACCGTGCCGATCACGATCGGCCCCACGCGCGAGGCGTGTTTCGTCGGCCCACGCCCCGCGAACGCCACCACCAGCACATCCGCCGCGTCCGGATCCATGCTCCCCAGACCCGCGAACGCCGCCGCATCAACCTCCCCGATCAGACCGCCCTGCAGCGCGATCGAGTCCTCGAGCCGCCGCCCGGCGACGCGCTGAAACTCGTGCTGGCCGCTCTCCATGAACGTGACCGCCGTGAGGTAGGTGCCCAGCGTGGATTCGATGAACTCGCCGCCCACATTCGTGTTGATCCATCCGCGCCTGGCCGCGTCGCTCGCCACGCCGGGCACCTTTTCGTCCAGCGCGTCGCGCTGGCGGACGTACAGTTCTCGCAGACGGTCCGACTTACGCGACAGCCGCCTCGCCTCCACTGTCGCCCCGCCCTGGATCACCCCGGCCTCAAGGTGTGCCAGCAGCTTGAGCACGTTGACGTACACCGCTTCATACGGCTCGGGCATGTAGGTCGTGTCCGCGTCGCTCAGCAGCCAACGCGAGAGCGTGTCGCCGATTGATTCGTCGAACTGTCGTTCGATCGCCTGTTCGGCCGACTCGAGCACCTCGAACGTCGTGTCCGCGTCGTCCAGCGCCAGCGCGATCGCGCCTCGGTCCAGTTCCCACAGCAGCCGATCCCGCTTCCCGTACCAACTCTTGATGTCGGGCTGGTCCATCAACTCCGCTGCTCTCTCGTACGCCCCAACCGCGTGCAGCCGGCCCAGCTCCGCGCGATGCTCGCGCATGCCGCAGCCCGCGAGGACGAACGCACACGCGAGCGACAGCCCAATCCCGGATCGTGTCGCGGTCAGTGCCATCGTGTCGCAAAGCCCTCCGTCAGTGCGTCCAGCGCGGCGAGTCCGCGCACGGCACCAAGTATAGTAATTCCTAACTTGTGATCCACCCGTTGGGCAGCCCGATCTCACCGGGTACCGTTGCTCCATGTCAAGCTCAGAGCCCCTCTCGATCAGTGCATTCCAGCAGCTCATCCGCAGCCGGTACTACGAGACGGACGTGCAGCGCGGCGCCAGCGGCACGTTCATGCTCTTCATTGAGGAGGTCGGCGAGCTTGCCACCGCCCTGCACGATAATCGCGAGGGCGTGGAGCCAACACCCAAACATAAAGCGAATCTCTCTGAGGAGTTCGCCGATGTCTTCGCTTGGCTTTGCACGCTGGCCAACATCGCCAGCGTTGACCTCACCGATGCTCTGGCCAAGTACACCCAGCCTGATCGCGTCAAGGGAGTCAAGGGCTAAGCCTCAGGCATCGGCGGGCGCGGCGACGGCCTGGGCCGGCGCGTCCGATCGGCTGAACCGGGCGGCCCCAATCGGGCGCGCCAGCTCAACGATCAGCATGTCGTCTTTGGCAGGCCCGAACCTGAACGAGTCGACCGCCGAGACGATTGTCTCGGGCCACCCGCCGTGCGCCCGTGGCGACCCGGTGGCCAGCAGCGCCCTCAAGCGATCGAGCCCAAAGAACTTCCCGGCCCTGTTCTGTGCTTCCATTGCGCCATCGGTGTAGGCGATGAGCGTGTCGCCGGGGCCGAATCGCAGCGTCGCGGGCTCGGGCTCGAAATCGTCGTGGTTATTGACGCCGAGCACGAGCGACGTCGAGCCCAGTTCTTCGATCGAGCCGTCGACGGCCCGCAGGAACGCGGGCGGGTGGCCGCCGCTGGCGTACTCGAGGTCGTTGGTTCGTGTGCGCACCCGCACGCACATCGCCGTCACGTACACCGAGTGCGTCGCCAGCGTGAGGTGAACGTAGCGGTTCAGCAGGCGCAGCACCTCGCCCGGGCCGATGTCGGGCTGTTCCGCGAAAATCCGATCCAGCTCGCCGTGGAGCCTGTTCACCGTGAGCGCCGCGGAGATCCCGTGCCCGGTGACATCCAGGAGCACGATGCTCAGCTCGTGGTCATCCTCGATCGTCCGACGATTCACATACAGGTAGTCGCCCCCGATCTGGCGCATCGGTTCGTACATGTACTTGAAGCGGATCGGCCCGACGTCGATCGGCGACGGGAACAGCGATTCGTGAAGACGACGGGCGTCCACCAGCTCGCGCTTCATCTCGGCGTACCGGCCGCGCAACGCGCGAAAGGTGAACTCTCGACGAAAATGACTGTGTCGAAAGCGGCAGATCAAAGCGCCGGGCGCGCCAATGATGGGCGTGAACACGACCGAAACCACACTCAATATTGACGGCTCACGCACGATGAGAAACGCACCGTTGATCACCAGCAGCGGCACCAAAGGCCGATAGCTCTCCCACGCGGTCAGCGGCAGGAACATGCAGGCGAACACGTGGATGAAGAACACGACGCCGATCCATTCCAGACCCAGAGCGGCACCCGTCTGATCGGTGAACGAGGCTACGGACGAAGGCACGAGTTGCAATAGCCCACACGAGACAATCAGCATGTAAACAAGCCTCAGCAGCCGTTCTCGGGATACCTGAGTGCGATGGTTCACATACCAGAACGCCCAGGCATAGGCGACCGCCGTCAGCAGGGTCATGGCGCTTCTGGTCAATGGCACCGCCGCAAGCAGCTCGCCGGGACCGCTCAAACTCAGGGCCAGGAGCCTGATGAGCAGCCACGACACCACCAGCGACGCCACCACGCCGGTGTACCACAAGAAACGGGTGCGCAGCCACGCCTCACGCTCGATTTCGAACTCGCGCCCGAACTCCATGGTGAACGTCTGGCTGGGCTGCCCGATTGCCACGCTCTCAGCCCTCCCGATTCGCGCCGGGTTTCCAGAGCACGTCATCCCCGCCGTTGGCCGCACGCGCCAGCACGAACAGAAGATCGCTCAGCCGATTGAGATACCGCACCGTCTCTGAGTTTGTCAGGTCGGGCTCGGCCTCGAGCAGCGCAACCACCTCACGCTCGGCCCGCCGGACGACCGTCCGCGCCACGTGCAGCGCCGCCGACGCTGTGGTTCCACCCGGCAGGACAAAGCTCGTGAGCGGCTCCATGTCGGCATTGAACGCGTCGATCTGCCCCTCCAGCCTCTTCGTTTGCGATGGCAACACCCGCAGATCCTCCACGCCGCGACCCGTGCCTATCGGCACGCACAGATCCGCCCCGAGGTCGAACAGGTCGTGCTGGGTCTCCCGGAGCACTTCGCCCAGCCGCTCTGCCAGATCGCACCCTCGGCAGCCCTCGATCGCGGCCCCCACAGCTGCGTTGGCCTCGTCGACCGCCCCGTAGGCCCGGACCCGCAGCGCCGACTTGGACACACGCTCCCCGCTGCCGAGCCCTGTCTGCCCGTCATCGCCCGTGCGTGTGTAGATCTTGGTAATTCTGACCATTGTGTTGCATCGATCGGATTCCGGGGCGCGCCCAGCCCCGCCCAATGGGGTAGTCTACCGGCGTACGTCGGGCTGATCGAGCCCGCAGGAGGGCACGGATGCAGGTTGAGACCGCTCCTTGCGGGCTTGTGAGGCGTTGGCTCATTGGGTCAGCGATGAGTGCCGACACACCCGGCGACCTCGAACCGCTCGTGCGGCGCGTCCTCGCCTCCCGGGGCCTCAGCGATCCCGACCAGGCCGACGCATTCCTCAACCCCTCGCTGCTCGACCTGCACGACCCGTCGCTGATCCCCGACCTGGACCGTGCGGCGGAGCGTCTGCTCGGGGCGGCCCGCGGCGGCGAGCCGATCGTCATCTACGGCGACTACGACGTGGACGGGATCGCCGCCACGGCCATCGTGTACCACCTGCTCAA
>JADFGU010000171.1 GCA_022567535.1 Planctomycetota bacterium
CGGGACGGTGTTGGCGCACACGGTGGGCGCATCGATCATCATCATGATGGCGGTGCGCGGGACGTGGGGGATCCGGCTGGTTCGGCATCGGCTGAGGCCGCACTGGCACACCATCCGCCGGCTGGTCCGCGTCGGCCTGCCGAACCTGTCCGAGACGTTCGGACTGTGGGTCGGGAACTTCATGATTGTAATCATGGTCGGCTGGCTGGGAGCCGAGGGGATGCTGGGGTCGCACATCATCGCCATCCGGATCGAGGCGTTCAGCTTTCTGCCGGGATTTGCGATGGGCGCGGCGGCGGCGACCCTGGCGGGACAGTACCTGGGAGCGGGAAGCCCGGCGATGGCGAGGCGGGCGGTGCTGTACTGCGTGCTCATCGCATCGGTTGTGATGGGGGGGATGGGGCTGCTGCTGGCGATGATGCCGCGCGAGATAACGGGGCTGCTCACCTCGCAAGAGGTGCACCTGGAGCACGTGCCGCCGCTGTTGATCATCTGCGGGGCCGTGCAGATCCCGTTCGCGATCGCGATCGTGACGCGGTCGGCCATGCGCGGGGCCGGCGACGTGAAGATGGTTATGCTGCTGACGTGGGTGACGACGTATGGGGTGCGTCTGCCGCTGGCGTACGCGCTGAGCGGGGTGGACCTCAAGCTGGCTGAAAACCTGGTGCTGGAGAATCCGTTCCGCGCCGAGCCCAGCCTGTCGTGGTGGTGGGGGGCGATGTGCGCGGAGCTGGTGGTGCGGGGCGCGGTGTTCGGCGCGCGGTTCATGTGGGGCGGCTGGACGAGGGCGCGCGTGTAGTGCGTTCGCAGAACAGACATCGCGTCGTATACGAGCCCCGGGGTGCGAGCACGGGGTGATGGACGTGTCGGATGAACCACACGCTTCGCTCGCGCGAAGGGCTCGTCATCAGACTCTGCGTCCGTTCCTGTGCGGACGTGGCGGTTATCCGCCGTTGGGCGCCGTGCTGTCTGAGGCGGGTGCGTCGTCGTCGTCCTCGTCCTCGGGCGCGTCGTCGGATCTGCCGATCGTTCGGGTCGGAACCCATTTGTAGCGGAGGGCGAGCCGCTCGTAGGCGTACGGGTAGGTGTCGGTGCCGGCCAACTCGCGGAACTCGTCGGTGATGTACTTGCGGGCGGCATCGGACTCGAGGGCGCGGTAGAACTCGATGGTGAGCGGCCTGGGGAGGAGTACGCGGCCGAGAGCGACGCCGAGCCTGCCGGGCAGGGGCATCGCGACGACCGCGTCCGCGGGATCGATCTCCTCGGGTTCGATGGTCGGATCCATCGAACTCGCCACGTCCAGCAGTGCGTCGCGGAACGCCGGGTCGTCGGCCTGTCCCAGGGTGCTCCCGACCAGCAGCGGGTCGCCGATCGTGATCTCTTCCAGCACGCGCGGGCCCGGGACCACGGTCGCGATCGGATCTTCGTCGGGCGTTTGCTCGTCTGCGTTCTCGTCGGGAGTTGTCTCTGCTGGTTGACCTTCGGTCGGATCTTCGGGCTGAGAATTCTCGGCGGCTGACACATTGGAGACGGGGACTTCGGGTGAAGGCGATTCGGTGGTCGGATTCTCCAAGGCGGGGTCCGGCGTTTCGGGCTCGATGGTCTTCTCGAACAGGTCGGAGACGGCCTGCAGACCCTCGGCGACGGCGAGCTGCTTGTACGCATCGAGGTTCGCGGCCAACTGCTCGTAGGCATGAAGCGCGGCGTAGTCGTCGGCCGCCTGTTCGCGGACATCGTCGAGCGAATCGGCGGGGGACTCGTCCCGGGCGGCGAGGACGGTGAAGTAGTATCGGTTGCCGGCGGCGTCGCGCGCGGGCAGACTCACCGCGGGCAGACCCACCTGCAGGCCGAGCTCCTGATCAGGATCGAGCTCGTGCACCACGAAGGCCAGCAGTGCGATCGGGATGGGACGGTTCGCGATGGCGACGGTCGCGGTGGCCAGCGCGAGTTCCCCCTGGAGATCCGCGGCGGTGTACCACTTGGCGGCGAGGACGTTGACCTCGGGCAGGGGCATCACAAAGTCGGGCTGGTCCTCGGCGCGGACCTCGCGCTGGACCTGCTCGACGACGGCCTGGGCGATGTGCTCCATGGTGGGACGGCGCTGCTCCCAGTCCGCGGGCAGGATTCGGAACTTCCCGTCCTTTTCGAGTTCGTTGATCGTACGGAAGGTGACGGCCTTGACGGCGCGCTCGGCCTTGGCCGTAATCTCGTCGGCGATCTCGTGTCGCACCTGGCGCTCCACGCCGACCTTTGCGATCTGGAAGTCCTCGCCGAACCGGTCCTGGTTGCGCTGCCAGCGCTGGCGCACGGCGATGGGGTCGAGTGTGACGGCGGTGCCGATGGCGTCGTGATCGATCTTGAGGTACTCGATCTTGACGCGGCGCGGGAGGAAGTACCCCATGCCGAACTCGCCGTCGGCGGGGCGGGTCTCGCGGAAGCGCTGGAAGTGTTCTTCGAGTTGCACATCGGTGGCGGCGGGGGCGTCGTCTTCGAGCAGCGAGGCTGGGAGGAACAGCACGTTGGCGATGACCTGGTCGCCGAGCTGCTTTGACGTGATCTGAGCGCGGGTGGGGGAGACGCGTGCGATCGAGCTGTAGGTATTCAGCATGCGCACAACGCCGCGCGCCTTGGCCAGCGCGGTGTGGAGTTCGGGGAGTGTGAGCTGTCCGGCGCGGGCGGCGCTGGAGGCGAGGATGTCGAGGTCTGCCAGCAACTGGTTCAGCGCTCCCTGAACGCGGGCTTGGCGTTCCTGTGCGAACGCTGGGTGGGACCAGAACTGCGCGGCACTGTCGCGATACTGCTGGCGAAACTGCTCGAAGGCGACCTGCGGCGCGAGCAGTTGCAAGAGCAGCGGGATCCATTCCTCGCCGTCGCCGACCTCACCGATGAAGCCGGCGTCCTGGGCGGCGTTGGTGAGGAGGAACCAGTGCGCGTCATCGGTGGCGTCGTCTCGCAGCCCGAAGACGCCGCCCGGGGCCACGTATTGCGGGGCGATGGAGCGGAGCGCCGCGAGCTCGCGTGAGGCGAAGTCGAGATCGGCCTGGCGGATCTTTCGGCCCTGCATCCTGGCGACCACCGGCCCCTTGGGGTTGATGCCGAAGCGCTGGATGGCCTGGGGCATGAGGAATGCCACCATCAGCAGGCTCCCGAACACCACCAGGATGAACTTGTTGTACTTTCGGAGGAATTTGAGCACTGTGTTGCTCCGCGTTCATGAAAGCGGCCGACCGGTCGAGCCGATCGGCCGGATCGCGCCGGTGCGGTGTCGCCTATCGGTAGAACTCGATGATGAGGTTGGTGTTGACGTCGAAGGGGACCTGGTCGGCGGTGGGCAGGGCGACGGCGGTGGCCTTGAGCTCGGCGGGGTTCACCTCGATCCAGCCGGGGATCTCCAGGCCGGCCATCGATTCCATGTTCTCGCGGACGAGCTTGTGGATCCGAGGCTTGAGCGTGATGGTATCGCCGGGCGAGACGGAGAAGCTGGGGCGATCGACCTTGTGATCGTTGACAAGGACGTGGCCGTGCGTGACCAGCTGCCGGGCCGCCCAGATGGTCCGCGTGAATCCGGTGCGCCGGATGATGTTGTCGAGTCGTTGTTCGAGGATCTGGAGGAGGACCTCGCCGGTGTTGCCCTGGCGTCGTGCGGCCTCATCGATGTAGCGTCGGAATTGCTTTTCGAGTACGGCGTAGTGGTATCGGAGCTTCTGCTTTTCGACCAGCCGCACGCCGTAGTCGCGCAGGCGTCGGCCGCGGTACCCGTGCACGCCGGGCGGGTTGCGCAGGCGGTCGTTCGAGGTGTGCTTTGGGATGTCGGCAATGGGCACGCCGACGCGTCGAGAGAGTCTGACCTTGGGGCCGGTGTAACGAGCCATTCAAGTCCTCCGTCCACCGCGCGGCTGTGTGGGCCGGCGGGGTGCCGACGCTGGTCGGCAATCAAGGCGGGGTGGCCGCGACTGCGGGCCCGCCCCCTTCGCCCAGCCGGGCCGGGGTCGGGAATGAGATCCGGGCAATCAGAATACACCCACCGGGCGCGGGCCCGAGGGGGCTATTAGAGGCGGCGGTCTGGTTGGGGTCAAGGGGCGGGGGTCTCGTTCGCTCGCCGGTGCGGGGCGCAAGGCGGCTGCGATGAAACGTGCGGCCCGGCGTCTACAATGGCGCGGACGCGTCGGTGGACTCGGCGAACCGGATCGCGCGGGCCAGAATCGGCGCAGTGTGCCGGTGGTGTCTGTCCGCCCGACGACGCGGGTGTAGTTCAGTGGTAGAACGTCAGCTTCCCAAGCTGAATGTCGAGGGTTCGAGTCCCTTCACCCGCTTTTCGTAAACCCGGCTGCACGCTGAGGGCGGGGGCGGCGCAGCGGAGTATCTGCGCCTTGCGTGCCGGGTGTGAACGCTCGCCATCCCAAGCCCGACGGTTGGGTCGCGATCTGCTCTGCGCTGTGTCTCTTCTTCGCAAGGAGTTTTTTCCGGCCTCTCAGGCGGACGGGGTTCTCTCACAAAGACTGGTACAAGGATGCCGGAGCGGATCCGGCGTCCTGAACACCTTCGACTTCCTGTGCTTCCAGAACGCGTTCGTGGCGGGGTGTCCTTAATGAGGAGGAGTACAACGCAGACACAAGGCCCGATATCCGCGGGGAAGTGCGGTTGGACGGCGCTTGCAACCTTGAGCCATGTGGATGTTCCGGACCGGTTGATCCCACGTTCGGCACCCTACGGCAGGTGCAATCACCGGATTTGTGTCCTGCGGCGGTCAAATCGCTTGCAAATAACGAGTTCCAGGTGGACACTGCCTCGGATTGGAGTAGACTTTTGCAACTTGGTGGGGAAGTCTGAGCGTGGGCGGTCGTGGTATTCGTCACGCGAGGCATGGATCGACCGAGATCGTGCCTCGCTCTTTGTTGTTGTGGAGAGGAGAGGGCAGCCCGTGGCGTCTGATTCGGCGCAGAATGTGTTTGGTCTTCTGTGGCGCTTTGGCGCGCGTCATCGCGGGTGGCTTGTGCGCGGGGGGTTGGCGGCACTATGTGTGGTCGTGCTGCGGGTTGCGCTGCCGTGGCCCCTGCGGATGCTGCTCGGTCCCTGGCTGGATGCGGGGGGTGAGGCGCTTTCGAGGGGCGCGGTGATTGGGTATTGCCTGGTATTCGGCGGGATGATGCTGGCCCTTGGGCTTGTTGATTTCTTGTCGCGGCTTTGGTTTGCGCGCTATTCGATCGGCACGGTTCAGGATCTGAGGGCGCACGCGTTCGAGGCCGCCAACCGCGAGAGCGCTAAGCCCGGTGATTTCATCTCGAGGCTGGTGGGCGACACCGCCCGGATCAAGGCGGGCATGAAGGGGTTTCTTGTTCACGTCGCGACCAATGGTGCGCTGGCGATTGGTGTCACCGGCGTGATGCTGTGGATCTATTGGCCGATCGGTGTGGTGCTGCTGGTGTCGGCGGTTGTGCTGGGCGGTGTCACTCTCATCGGGGCGCGTCGGGTGTATCTGGCGGCGAGCCGGTATCGCGCCAAGGAGGGGAAACTGGCGGACGCGATGCAACGGTCCTACGAAAGACCCGACGAATCGAAGCGCTTCCGCAAGGCCAATC
>JADFGU010000172.1 GCA_022567535.1 Planctomycetota bacterium
GAACGACGCTGGTCGTCTCGTGCATGTTCAGCATCCGCTGCAACGCCGGCAGATCCACGACCACCCAGCTGCTGTCCACCACGTACATGCCGGTCATGAACTCATTGGCGACCGGCATGCGCCGGGTGCGATAGTCGTACGGGTTGCCCTTTCGGTCGAACACCGGCACGCCGATCACGACCTCGTCCTCGGGGAGAAACACGTCGACCCACACCTCGCCGGCGGGCGTCTTGCGTTGGGTTCTGCCCGGCACGTAGACGCCGGACTCGAGGCGAATGTTCATACGCGAGAGGTCGATGCCCAGGGCCACGGCGGAGACTCTCTCGCCGGTACGCGGGTCGATCTCCGTGAGGCGTATGCCGTTTTCGAGCAGCCGGAGGAGCATTTCGCGCGAGAAGTGCGGCTGAAGATCGTTCTGGAGGCGCCAGTCCTCCCGGAGCTTGTCCTTGGGCAGGGGCTTGTCGATCGGACGCCACCAGAGGGCGTCGGCGTACCCGGTGACACGCGCGAACGAGAGCGCCTCGACACCGATGATCGCCGCGTGCTCGGTCCGGCCGTCGGGCAGTGTGAGCATGCCGACGGTCTCAATCGCGGGTGCGGCGGCGGCGACCAGCGTATCGGCCTCGAGGCGACGGATCAGGTCCTGGTAGTGGGCGAATCCCGCGGTCGGCCAGTCGATCTTGACATCGCCGGTGAGCGTTCGGCCGTTCTCGATCAGGTTGACCAGAAACCCGCCCATGACCGACCAGACCACCAGCACGGTCGCCGTGCACAGTGTGACCGCAAGGGCCGCCAGCAGCGGCATGACTTTGCTCGTCAGGTATCGGCGTGTGAGGAGGCTCTGGTAGGAGGACACAGCGAACTGTAGTGTCGTGCGGACGGCGTGTCCCAGCGGACGGCGTATTGCTCCCCTCCCACCGTCGCCGACGGGGGGAGGTGGCGAGCGCAGCGGAACGGAGGGGGGTTGTGCACTCGGCATTCACATCCTCCCAGCACTGCCAAAAGAGGCCCAAGCGCCAGCGCGGGCTCTGAGCAGCGTCCGGCCCGCTTGAACCGTCCACGCACTCGGCGGTGCCAACCCATTCCGCGCCCCGTTTCCACTTCGTGACGCTTGCGTTCGATACGCACAACGGTCGGCTCGGAGATCCGACGTACCAAAGGCACAACCGTCGGCTCGGAGATCCGACCTACCGAAGGCGGATCGGAGAGGTGTGTTGTGACGGGTGAGCCCGCGCTGGCGCTTGGGCCTCTTTCTGCTTTGCTCACTCTTATTTCTTCCGTGACGCGTTCTTGTCGGTCGGTTATCGCAGGCCTGCGCGGAGAACCGTGGATGGTTGGTCCGCGATGAGGACCGCGCAGTGGCTCAGCGCCGCGGGCACGAGCAGGGTGACACCCGTGTCGAGGCGTTCGACCTCAAGATCAGGAGCCGAGGCCAGCTCCCCGCCGCCGGCGATCACCATGAGCACGACGCATCGACCGTCCGTGCCGACGGGCATTTCGTCGCCTATGTCGAGCCTTGTCTCGTCGATCGTGAAGAACTCGGTGTCGAGCAGTCGGGCGGAGCGATTGCCGGCGGGCAGGCTGATGGGATCCGGCGCCGGGCCGAAGTCGATACAGGCCAGCGCCTGCTCGACATGCAGCTCGCGCCCGGTGCGGCCGTACTCGCTCGCCCAGTCGTAGATGCGGAAGGTGGTGTCGCTGGGCGTCTGGACCTCGGCCACAAGCACGCCCGCGCCGAGTGCATGGCAGGTTCCACTGGGCAGGTAGTGGAGTTGTCCGGGCCGGGCGGGAATCGCGATCAGGTCGTCAACGCACGTGCCGTCCTTGATGTGCGCGGCGAACGCGTCGGGGGAGACGCCGTCTTTGATCCCGGCGTACACCACGCTGCCGGGCTCCGCATCGACGACGTACCAGCACTCGGTCTTGAGGTGGGCGTCGGGGTGGGCCGCGGCGTAGTCGGCGCTGGGATGCACCTGCACGGACAGATGCTTGCGGGCGTCGAGATACTTGACCAGAAGCGGGAACGAGCCGTCCGGCGTGGCGGGCGTCGGCCCGAGCAGATCGGCGCCCCAGGCGCGCAGCGCGTCGTGGATCGTGCGGCCGGTGATCGCGCCGTTGATGATGACCGACCGCTGAGCCCCCCCACCGCCGCCGGAGACGGAGGTCCGGTCCAGGTCCGCCAACTCCCAGCTCTCTCCCACGTTGGCGTTGGCGGGAAGGTGCTTTGCGAGCGAGGCCAGGCGACGACCGCCCCAGATTTTCTCTTTCAGGATCGGTCGGAACAGCAGGGGGTATGGACGAGCCATGGCGGCTGCTCACTCGTCCTTGAGCCTCGTCATGCCCCTGATGCGGGCGTCGAAGGCGATGCGCCGGCCGACGACGCCCTGGATATCCGTGACGAACTGTCGGCGACCGAACTTCACTTCCTTGCACAGGAGGTAGAAGTCATCGCCGGGCGTGACACTGGAGCGGAACGCGGCGCGCTCGATGCGCAGGAAGATGGCGAGCACGTTTTCCTTTTTTCGTGCGTTGAACATGTAGCACGCGAGCTGGGCCCCGGCCTCGAGCATCAGCACGCCGGGCATCATCGGGTCGCCCGGGAAATGACCCTCGACCCAGAACTCGTCGTCGCGAACCTTGTGGATGGCCAGCCCCTGCCGGAAGTCGTCCCCGACCCAGACGATGGCGTCGATGAAGGCCATGTTCCCCCGGTGCGGGTTCCAGCGGGCGATCTCATCGCTGTCGGCGAAGCGTTGGGAGAGGTCGATGGCGCCGAGGTCGAAGAGCATCCGCCCTTCGGGGTGGTTACGGCCGGGCGCATCGCGCTCGGATGATGGAGCCTGTTTCGACACTACCGACACGGGTTATCCCACATGTTCGGCGGCGGCGCGGAACTGGAGGATTTCCTTGCGCAGCTCGGCCGCGGTGTTTCGCACCTCCTGAAGCACCTTGCGGACGCGGGTGCCGGCGGCCTTGTTCCCGCCCTTGGCTTTCTGGAAGTCGTCGTCACACGTCGCCAGCAATTCCCTCAGAGTCTCATACTTGTCCACGGAATGTCCTTTCGGATCTGGCCGCATGGGTCGCGACGCTGGTTTAGGCTATCTTCGCCCGTCGGCGGGGCAATGCAAGTCGCTTTTCCGGCGCTCGCGTCACAGTTCGCTAGTTGTTAGGTTATTCTTGGCACTTTCCGCTCACTTCCGTCACCGTAGCACCTTCTTCGACGCTCGTTCAAGTGTCTCCAAGGCCGCCTTGACGTACTCCGGTGAGCCTTCCCAGCCGAGAAATACCGGCACGCACGCGGCCATGAGCACCCGCCGAATGTCGGCCACACGGCTGTAGTCGAACGCCGTATCGACCCCCTGGGCCCGGCAGTTGCGGGCGAGCAGGGCGATGGGCTTGACGGGTTTGATGGCCTTGGCGTGCCCCCAGAACTGCCGTTCCAGATACACCGCGTCCTCGACCCAGCAGCCGGCGTGCACGAGCGCCAGGTCGATGAGCACGCACCGATGGTGACGGCGCATGGCGTTGCCCAGGTGCAGATCCCCGTGGCACCACACATTGATCGGTCGCGCCTGCCATTGCGCCAGGAGTGCGGAAAGTCGTTTCTGCACAGCCTTGACAGCGTTGCTCCAGCGCTGGTTGTCGGCCATGGCGTGATCGCGGATCGCTATGCGCGACTTATCGAGCAGTTCCGGCCAGTCGGTGCGGCTGACGGGTGTTTCCACGGGCCGAATCCGCTGCGCGTGGGTATAAAACAAGGCGACGGTCTTGAGCAGGTCGCTGACGTTCTCGGCCGAAACGTCCAGCGAGAGGGGTTTTCCCTCGAAGCGCTCGACCACCAGCCACGCGAGGTCGTAGCCGCCGAGTGCTTCTCCTGCGGCGAAGACGCGCGGTGTCGGGAGCGCCAAGGCCGGGGAAGAATCCCAGTCGTCCGGGTCCAGTGCGCCCAGGCGCATGGTCCAGGAGTGCTCCGAGGGGCCGACGGGGAGCTTGACCATGGCCGGGCGAGCATCGCCGGCGTCGGTGGTCCAGGTGGCGAATCCGGTGGCGGCGGCGCCCCGCTGCCAGCTGGCGCGGAACCACTCGATCTCGGAGAGGCGCCCGCTGCACACCTGCCGCAGTGTCGGGCCGAGTGAAACCCCAAGCGCGTGCGAGTCGGTCGCGTCGGCGCGGGGAATCTCTGCGGTCATGCGCGGTGCGTCCTCCCGGGAGGATGCTACCCGATCTCGTTCTGGGCGGCGCGCTGGGCGTCAAACAGGGCGACGAGCTGCACGGGGGTGAGTTGCTCGGCCCTTGAATCGGGCGCGACGCCGGGCGGGAAGTCGAGCGAGCGGCCCAGAACGGCGCCCAACTGCTTGCGGCGCATGCTGAACAGGCGCACACAAAAACGCGAGAACTCCCCCGGGCGCGCGGTGAGCGGGTCCGCCCGACGCTCGATCGAGACCATGGCGCTGGACACGTCCGGGCGGGGCCAGAAGCACTCCGACGGAACCCGCTTGATCACGCGCACCCGTGCCAGCGCCTGCGCGACGACGCCGAGCGTGCCGTACTGCTTCGTCCCCGGCTGGGCAGTGAGGCGCTGGCCCACCTCGTGCTGGACGGTGACGTGCATGGCGCGAGCGTCGGCGTGCCGAGTGAGCAGCTCGAGCACCAGCGGCGTCGCGACGCCGAACGGCAGGTTCGCGACCAGCGTGAACGGCCGATGCGCCAGCGCCTCGACGATCGCAGGGGCGAGGGTCTTCTTCGATTGAAGGCAGTCTCCCTCGACGAGCGTGAACCGCGCCCGATCGCCGAGGCGATCGCGCGTCACGCGCACCAGACCGCGGTCGATCTCGCATGCGATCACGGTGCAGCCGCGGTCCAGCAATGCCTCGGTGAGCGAGCCCGTGCCCGGCCCCACTTCGAGAACGAGATCACCCTCGCCGACCCCGGCCGCGTCGATGAGCGTGCGGATGAGGTTGTGGTCGATGAGAAAGTTCTGTCCGAACGACTTACGCGGGCTCAGGCCGTAGGACTCGAGCAGCTGCCGTATTTCGGCGAGCGTCTGCACGCGGGTCACCAGCGGCCGCTGAGGATGCGTTCGATCGCGAACGCCACGCCGTCATCGTCATTGCTGCGCGTGTGCTGTGTGGCGGCGTCGCAGACGGAGGGCACGGCGTTCTCCATGGCGATGCCCAGGCCCGCGCCGCGCACCATGCCGACGTCGTTGATCTCGTCGCCGATGGCCGCGATCCGCGAGGTCGGCACGCCGCGCCGACGGGCCAGCCAGCACAGCGACGCCCACTTGTCCGCGTCGGGATGGAACAGTTCGAGGATGTGCACGCGGTGCTCTTGACCGGCCTCGGATTCGCGCCCGTTGCCGCGGCGCCCGTTGCTGTTGAGCGAGACCACGGCCGGGAAGTGGTGCATGCTGGCGAGGTGTCGGAACTCGTGCTCGATGGTCGCGAGCAGCCCGGCCATGTCGCCCTCGTCGCCACAGACCCCGATCCGCACCGTGCACTCCGGGTGCTCGTCGTGCGTGATATTC
>JADFGU010000173.1 GCA_022567535.1 Planctomycetota bacterium
ACTAAGGGTGAATCGGGCACGCACGCCCTGCTCGTCGAGGGTCGGGACGCGGACGGCGACGGCTCGTTCGTCGAGGACGGGATCGGCAGCGTCTTGCTGGACAATAACTTTCCGTACCGCTGGCCGGCGTGGGCCGACGGCGCGGGGCGGTATCAGTTGTCCGAGCCCGAGACGCTCTCGCTGGTGAACTGGATGCTGTCGCGCGACAACATCATCGCGGTGCTGACGTTCGGCCCGTACGACACGCTCGTCAAGATCCCGGAGGCCGGCAAGAAGGACGCGACCGGGCACATGACGACCGGCATCGAGGACGACGACAAGCCCGAGTACGAGGCGATCTCGGAGCTGTTCAAGGACGCGACGGGGATGACCGAGGCGCCGACCGCGGACTCGGGCGGGTCGTTCCGCGGGTGGGCGTACGCGAACTTCGGCGTCTTCTCGTTCAGCACGCCGGTGTGGGTCCGCCCGGACCTGGTCGAACTCAAAGAGCCCGAGCCGGAGGATGCCGAGGGCGATGATGGTGAAGCCGATGCCGACGACGAGACGCCGTCCAAACCCGCCAAGAAGAAAAAGGGCGACGACAAGAAGAGCGACGACGCGAAGTGGCTCGCCTACAGCGACGAGGATCGTGGCGGCGAGGGGTTCATCGACTGGACGGAGTTCGACCACCCGCAGCTGGGCAAGGTCGAGATCGGCGGATTCGTGCCGGGCTTCAAGCTGAACCCGCCCGACAGTGAGATCGAATCGCTCGTCGCCCAGCAGACACGGTTCGTTGCGGATCTGCTGGGCAAGTTTCCCGACATCAGCGTGGACGGGCCGATCGTCGAACGGCTGGACGACGAGGTCTGGCGGATCTCGCTGCGTGTTCGCAACGACGGGTTCCTGCCGACGCGCAGCGCCTCGGGCGTGAGGGCACGGCGGATTCGCCCCATGATCGTCTTTCTCGAGTTGGATGACGACCATGTCATCGCCGGTCGGCGGGCCACGCCCATCGAGTCGATCGCCGGCGGAGACTCACACGAGCTCGAGTGGACCGTGATGGCCACCGCGGGCACCCCGATCGTTATTCGTATCGATTCACCAGAGTTCGGTGAGCGCTCGCTTGTCGTCACCGTTGGGGAGCAAGACCGATGATGAACCGAACCGCATACGGCGTGCTGGCAATCTCGACGGCACTGGTCGCATTGGCGAGCACGGCGGTCGCCCAGGAGCACATTCCCGGCAAGGTCGAGATCGCCTGGAACCGCTACTACGACCACGCCGAGATCACCGCCCACATGTCGGCGATCGCCAAGGCGTACCCGGAGATCTGCCGCCTGGAGCAGATCGGCCAGAGCCTCCAGGGCCGCCCCATGTACGTCGCGATCGTCTCGAGCCCGGGCACCGGTGCGGACACGTCCAAGCCCGGCATGTGGATCGACGGCAACGTACACGGCAACGAGATTCAGACCGCCGAGGCTGTGCTCTACTCGCTGTGGTACCTCACCAAGGCGTACGGGCAGAACGAGGATCTGACGGAACTGCTCGACAACTACAGCTTTTACTTCCTGCCCAGCCAGAACCCCGACGGGCGTCAGTACTGGTTCGACAATCCGAACACGCCCAGTTCGTCCCGCTCGAATCAGCGTCCGGTAGACTCCGACCGCGATGGGCTCGTCGACGAGGATCCGCCGGACGACCTTGACGGCGACGGGCACATCACCACCATGTGGAAGCAGGTCCCCGACGGGCAGTGGCGACGAAACCGCGACGACCCGCGAATCTTCGAACGCGTCGGCCCGGACGAGAAGGGCGACTGGATGCGCCTCGGCACCGAGGGCATCGATAACGACGGCGACCGGCGGATCAATGAAGACGGCCCGGGCGGCGACGACATGAACCGAAACTGGCCGACCGACTGGCATCCCACCTACGTTCAGTTCGGCGCCGGGCCGTTCCCCCTCAGCCATCCAGAGACCAAGGCCATCGGCGAATTCATCCTCGCGCACCCCAACATCGCCGCGGGGCAGAGCTACCACAACTCGGGCGGGATGATCCTGTCCGGCCCGGGCGCGTCCTACCTGACGAGCCATTACCCGGCCTCGGACCGGCGCATCTATAACGAGATTGCCAACATCGGCGAGGACATCCTGCCGTACTACCGCAACATGATCATCTACGACGATCTGTACACGGTGCACGGCGGATTTGTAAACTGGCTCGCTGAGGGGCTCGGCATCCTGAGCTTTACCAACGAGCTGTGGACCGCCGGAAAATACTTCCAGCGCGACGTGCGCCCGGACGAAAAGCGCACGTGGCTGTGGCGCGATCGTCTCGCGTTCGGGCAGCTGTTCACTCCCTACACCGAGTACGACCACCCGAAATATGGCCCGATCATCATCGGCGGAACGAACAAGTGGTCCAGCCGAAACACGCCGACGTTCATGCTCGAGGAGGAGTGCCACCGCAACTTCGCATTCACGATGTTCCACGCCGACCAGATGCCCCTGCTGGAGTTCGAGCGGTTCGAGGTGCGTCGTCTGGATGACGCCGATGACGCCGATGACGCCGAGGAAGTCGGGCTCTGGGCGGTCACGGTCCAGATCCGCAACACCAAGCCGATCCCGACGCGCCTCGCGATCGCCCAGCAGAAGCGCATCGGAACCAACGACCTGCTCATCTGCGAGCCGCAGGGCGACACGACGCTGGTGACCGCCGGGCGCGTGACGACCGGGAGCGGCCGCTTCGGCAGATTCGGCGGCTTCGCCGGGCGTGCCGGGCGCGAATGGTTCAGCAAGCAGATGACGCCAGCCACGCACGAGCCGGGACGCATCCAGGTCGCCGACGGGATCCCCAGCCGGGGCTCGCGGATCTACCGGTTCATCGTGCGCGGCCCCGAGGGCGGCACAATCCTGCTGCGCTACGAGGCGGAACGGGCTAAGAACATCGAAACGACCATCGAACTGAAGCAGACCGAAACGCTGGCGCCGTAGGCGGTCAGGCACATGCCGCGGGTCGCTCGGCCCGGTTCAGACGGCTCGTGCAATCCACCTTGGGCGATCCCGAATAAGGCTCCCGACAGGAGCCAGCCATGCGCTTTGGACAGCACAACGACCGCTTTCGCGAGGTGCAGCACGTGACCCAGTGGTGGGTGTGGGCGATCGTGGGGGGCATCGCGCTGACCGGGTGGTGGGCCTTCGTCGAGCAGATCGTGATGGGACGCCCGTGGGGCAACCGGCCGGCGCCCGACGCTATGGTCGTGCTGATCTGGCTCGTCTTTGGGCTGGGTGTGCCCGTGGCCACGATGTGGGTGCGGCTGATCGTTCGGGTTTCGGGCGACACGCTTCATATCCGCTACGTGCCGTTCCGGAGGCGCGACATCCCGCTGTCCGAGATCGTCGATGCCGAGCCGAAGCGATACCACCCGATGCGCGACTACCTCGGCTGGGGAATCCGCTGGATGCCGCGCAAGGGGTGGGTCTACAGCATCTCGGGCGACCGGGGCGTGCAGCTCGTGTTCACCAACGGGCGGAAGCTGCTGCTGGGAAGCCGCAGGCCCGAGCAGTTGGCCGAGGCGATTCACACCGCCGAGCCGCACGGCGTCGACGCCGACCCGTCGCCCCAAGAGGTGTGAGAGCACGCCCCGGCGAGTCGAACAGACGGCGGCGGGGAATAAGCGGGACGCGCGGGGAGTTCTCCATCGACACACCCGATCGAGCCAGGAGAACCATGATGATGTCCAAGACGCTCAACGCCGGTTGGATCCTGCTGGCGACCGGCGCGCTGGCCGCGTGCGGTTCCGGTGAGGGTTCGTCCGTCCAGGCCCAGGATTCCGACGACGGCTGGCGGCGCGTGCAGCGCGAGGGAAGCGTGAATCTGCGGTCGGAGTACGACTTGAGCGGCCTGCTGGTGCCCGAGCGCGAGATCCACACGCTGCTGGAGCGCGACGCCATCCCGGCGCTGACCGATCCCAAGTTCGAGCTCGCCCGCGACATCAACTGGCTGGACGACGACGATCGCGTGATTGTGGCCGAGATCGGCGGCGAGGTTGTCGGGACGCCCCTGCGGATTCTGAACTTCCACGAGATCGTGAACATGACGGTGGGGGGCGAGCCGGTCGCGGCCACGTTCTGCCCGCTGTGCGATTCGGCCACTCTCATCTCACGCCGGGTCACCCGCGCCGACAAGAAGGGGCGCGAGACCGAAGTCATTCTCGAGTTCGGCGTGTCGGGCGCCCTGTACAACTCCAACGTCATCATGTACGACCGGACCGACATGGGGCTGTGGAGTCAACTGGGCATGCGGGCGATCTCGGGACCGCTGGCCGGGACGTCGCTGAAGCACTACCCGCTCTCGATCCTGCCGTTCAAGGAGTTCCGCGCCCGGCACCCCGACGCCTCGGTGGTCAGCCGCGACACCGGGCATGACCTGGGATACTTTGACGACCCGTACGATTGGGTCTTCACCTCGCCGGGAACGATCGTTCCGGTGCGCGGCATCGGCGAGGAACTGCCGATGAAGACGCAGGGAATGGGCGTGCTGTCGCGCGGCGAGGCCGTCTTCGTCAGCGCCGAGGCGATTCCCGAGGATGGGCTGACCATCACGACGCCGGATGGCGACGTGGAGCTCAGGCGTGCAGGTGAGGGCATGAGGCTGAGCATCCGCGTGGAACGGGCGCCCGAGGGGGTCATGACGGCCCAGACCTTCTACTACGCGTGGTCGGCGTTCAATCCCCGGACCCGGGTCGTCCGATAACGCGAACGGCCCAAGAGGCCAGGGCACCTCAGGCCGCCGGGAGTCAACCCATGAAGCCCCAGGAAAGAGCCCCGAGCGGCCATACGGGGCCCTGAGGGCTGAGTTGGCGGCAGAATCGTGAAAAAATCCGGTTTTCCGCAAGATTTGTCTTGACTGGCTGACCGCGGCGCGTTCAACTAAACACGCATAGGAGTTGCAGAGAGGGCTGGATCTGGTTGCACCAGACAACGTCCTCGACAATCTGGTTTCGGCGTTGGCACCGCGACGTGTCCGCGAGAGTGTTGGCCCAGTCATGGCCGCGTTTGAAGGCGCGGTAGGCAGGTCGATGACGGCGGATGCGGAGCGAGCCGCTGGCGGCCGAAAATTCGTTCGTGGAGGAAAGTATGGTTTGGAGAGGAAGGAAGACAGCAACACACGGCGCGGCTCGTGGCCCCGCCTTGCAGAGCGGTGCCAGACGGCGCGTTGATGTGAGTTGTCCGCCTTGCTCTCGACAGTTCAGGAGGATTAGAGTATGAGACGTATTCTTGGTATTGTAGCAGTTTGTGCGGTTGGCACGAGTGCATGGGGCCAGCAGCTCATCCCGGCATTCGGCGGCTTCGCGGGCGGTGGCGGCGTCGTGGACGGAACCGTCGTCTATGACAACAGCACCAACCTGCTCGGCAGCGGCCTCATCGCCGCGGCGACATGGCTTGACGCGCCGATCGGGACCTTCGTCGTGCCGGTCGCTGTCGTCGCGCCGCCAGGGGATC
>JADFGU010000006.1 GCA_022567535.1 Planctomycetota bacterium
GGATCTGCAGGACATCATCGCGATCCTGGGCGTGGACGAACTGTCCGAGGAGGACAAGCTGACCGTGTCCCGGGCCCGCAAGATCGAGCGCTTCCTCTCGCAGCCGTTCTTCGTCGCCGAGGTCTTCACCGGGATCCCCGGCATCTACACGCCGCTGGAGGAGACGATCGACAGCTTCGAGCGTCTTGCGAACGGCGAGGGTGACGACCTGCCCGAATCGGCGTTCATGTACATCGGCAGCCTGGACGACGCCCGGGCCAAGGCGGAGAAGATGGCCGCCAACGTCTGAGCACAGCGAGCCGGCCCGTCCCCGGGCCGGTCTCTGTCGGGTCCGACCCCCACCCCCACCACTCGTGAAGACTCCCCACCCGAACCCAAGGCCTGGGGGTGATTCCGCCCGGTGGTGTTGACGCCGGGGCCGCGGCGCGTCACGATGCCACACCATGATGTGCCCGTTCTGCAATATCGACGACGACAAGGTGATCGACAGCCGATCGACCGAGGCCGGCAAGGTGGTGCGCCGCCGCCGGCAGTGCATGCGCTGCAACAAGCGGTTCACGACCTACGAGCGTGTGGAGCAGACGAAGCGGCTGGTCGTGGTCAAGCGCGACGGCACGCGCGTCCCGTTCGACCCGCAGAACATTCTGAAGGGCGTGCACGCGGCGTGCGGCAAGCGGCCCATCCCCGAGGACGCCAAGCTCAGGCTCGCCGAGGAGGTCGAGGACGAGCTCGGCCGCGAGTTCGACCGCGAGGTGGCTTCGAGCGTCATCGGCCAGCGCGTGATGCACAAGCTGCGCGCCATCGACCGCGTGGCCTACATCCGCTTCGCGAGCGAGTACTTCCAGTTCGAGCTGGGCGAGCTGCGCGAGGAGGTCGAGGAGCTGCACAACCGCGGGCCCGAGGTCCGCGACCAGGGCGACCTGTTCAGGTAGGTCGGCTCTGCGAGTTGACTGTTTGATGTATTCAACGCGAAGAACGCGAGCATCGCACAGAGCACGAAGTGCGGAATCGGCAGGTCGGGTCTTGCGGACAGCCGTCCTGCGGATGGCGTTTTGGCGCAACGTATGTGCCGCACTTCCTTAGGCAGCACAAACGGGGTGTGCGGCGTAGAGAGACCACGCTGGTCGATCGTGCAGGCAGGCTGGGCGACTGTTTTCTTATCGGCCGCCATGCTCCTTGAGGATCTTGATGATTATGGTGTGGCCCTTGATTGTGGCGATGCGCAATGGTGTGTAGTCTTCGCCTCTTATATGGGCGGCGGCATTGACATCGGCCTTGGCCGCCAGGAGCGAGGTCACAATGGCAGCATGACCGTGCTGTGCAGCCGCATAGAGCGGGGTCACGCCACTGGTATGAGCGGCGTTGACATCGGCCTTGGCCGCCAGGAGCGCGGTTACCACGTCGGTGTGGCCATTCTTTGACGCCATCCAGAGCGATGTCCGGCCATCGGCATGGGCGGCATTGACCTCGGCGTTGGCCGCCAGGAGCGCCATCACCACGTCGCCGTGGCCATTCACAGCAGCTATCGAGAGTGAGGTCACACCATCAGAATCGGCGGCATTGACATCGGCCTTGGCCTCCAGGAGCGCGGTCAAAATGTCGGCATGGCCACCCTGTGCCGCCATCCAGAGCGCGGTCACGCCATTGATACCCGTTGCATTGACATCAGCGTCGGCCGCCAGGAGCGCGATCACAATATCGGCGTGGCCAAGCGCTGCCGCCATCCAGAGCGGAGTCCGACCATCGGTACGAGCGGCATTCGCATCGGCGTTGGCCTCAAGGAGCGCGGTCACGACGCCTGCATGACCATTTCCTGCTGCCATCGAGAGCGGGGTTCGGCCATCAGAATCAGCGGCATTGACCTCGGCCTCGGCCGCGAGGAGCGCGGTCACCACGTCGGTGTGACCATTCCTTGACGCCACAGAGAGCGGGGTCGCGCCATTGGCAAACGCGGCATTGACATCGGCCTTGGCCGCCAGGAGTGTGGTCACGACGCCAGCATGACCGTTCTGCGCCGCCAGCCAGAGCGGGGTTGCGCCATTGGCAAACGCGGGGTCGACCTCGGCACCAGCCGCCAGGAGTGCGGTCACAATGACGGTGTTGCCATTCTTTGCCGCCATCAAAAGTGAGGTCAGTCCATCGGGATCCGGTGCATTCGCGTTAGCGCCGGCCGCCAGCAGCGCGGTCACCACCTCGGTGTGGCCTTGCTCTGACGCTATGAGGAGTGAGGTCACACCATCGGTCATAGACGCATTGACATCGGCGTTGGCTGCCAGGAGTACGCTCACAACGTCTGCATGTCCATTTCGTGCCGCCATGATAAGTGGGGTCCGGCCATCGGTCAGGGCGGCATTAACATCGGCGTTGGCCGCCAAGAGTGTGGTCACAATGTCGGCATGGCCGTTCGCAGCCGCTATCGAGAGTGGGGTCGCGCCATTGGCATGGGAGGCATTGACATCGGCCTTGGCCTCAAGGAGCGCCGCCACAACCTCCACATGACCTTGCCGTGAAGCCATCATGAGCGTGGTCACGCCTTGGGCTTTGTCGGGTGCATTCGGCTCGGCCTTGGCCGCCAAGAGCGCGATCGCGATGTGGGTGTGGCCATGCGAGACGGCCTCCCAGAGCGGCGTCGCGTCATTGGCATGAGCGGCATTGACGTCGGGTTTAGCCGCCAGGAGCAAGGTGACGACGTCGATGTGGCCCTCGTGTGCCGCGACCCAGAGCGGGGTCGCGCCGTCGATACCGATTGCATTGACATCAGCGCCAGCCGCCAGCAGTGCGGTCACAATATCGGCGTGGCCCCTGGCAGCCGCTACCCAGAGCGATGTCCGGCCATCGGTATTAGACGCATTGACATCGGCTCTGGCCTCCAGGAGCGCGGTTACCACGTCGGTGTGGCCTTGCCGTGAAGCCTGCATGAGCGCGGTTACGCCATCGGTGCGGGCGGCATCGACCTCGGCTTGGGCCGACAAGAGAGCGGTCACAACATCAGTATGGCCATTCTGTGAAGCCTGCCAGAGCGAGGTCCGGCCATCGGAATAAGCAGCATTGACATCGGCCTTGGCCGCCACGAGCGCAGTCACAATATCCGCGTGGCCATTTTGTGCAGCCAACAAAAGCGCGGTCACACCATCGGCATGAGCGTGGACGTCGGCCTTGGCCGCAAGGAGCAGTGTCACTACGTCGAGATGACCATTCTGTGAAGCCGCACAGAGCGAAGTCACGCCATCGGTATGAGCGGCATCGACATTGGCCCCGGCCGTCAGCAGCACCCTCACCACATCCGCATGTCCTTCCTGCGCCGCCACCATGAGCACCGTCACTCCATCGGTCTCGCGGGCTGCATTGACCTCGGCCCCGGCCCCAAGCAGCGCCTTGACCGCCTCGACGCACCCGTTCCTCGCCGCTGCATCCAGTGGCGTTCTGCCTTCATCATCCGTCTCGTCAATATCCGCCCCAGCTGCGAGAAGGCGTTTGATCGCCGCCACATCGTTGTTCCTGGCGGCCGTATGCAGATCGTCAGCCGAGGTCGGCTGAGCAAACATCCCGAACGTGGCGTCCGCAACTGTTCCCTCAGACGCACCCCCGCCGCCAAAGCCCCCGCCGCTAAGGCTAGTTGCGATCGCATCAGCCCCGCACACAGCCGACAACAGAAAAGCAAGGTGGACACACCTGAGCATCGACATGAGAACCACTCCAAAGGTAGACAAGCAAACAAGCCAAAGCGATCAAGCAACAGCCCGCCAGCCGGCAACTCACGCCGCCGAGTGTACCGCGAACCGCCACCCGCCGCAACCCCATTCTCCGTCGCACTCCCCGCGCCTTTTCTCGGCTACCAACGCAAGTTCCTGCCCCCACACCTTTGCGCCCGGCCTTGCCCGCCGGGGCTACCGAAACCCGGCCTGCTTTGCCGACTGCGACACGTCCACGGGTGTGGGCGCGAAAAGCGGGCGGAGACGGGCGGGTGTTGGTCGAGGCCCGAGCGTGGTGTATACTGACTGGAGCCGCGTCGGCGAAATGGGGGGGAGAAGGCGTGTCCTGAACAGGAGCGCTCGAGATGCGTCAACATGCGAAACTGATTGGAACGGTAGCCGTTCTGCAGGCGGTCGGAGCGGCGGGTATGGTCGGGGACGCCCGGGCCCAGACCAATGCGACGTACCTGATCACGTTCGACGGCCAGGTTACGCCGCAGAACCCGACCATGACCGTGGGGATATGGGCGACGTGGGAGGATCCGGCCCGCGAGTGGATCTTCGGTGCGGGCAACTTTGATCTCACCGCGGGCGACGGCCAGTTCAGCAACCTCTACAGCCCCCTGGTTACGGGGTACGTCGGTTCGATCGCGGGCAATCAGATAATTGGAGGGACAACTGGGCAACTTCACATCCCCGTATTGGGCTTCATCGGGTCGCGGGACAACCCGATCCTCATCATGCTTGCAGATTGGACGACCACCGACTTCACGCCCCGCTCGGTCGTCTTCGGGAGCAGCAACACAACCAACTTCATTGTTGCTGAATGGGGCGATCCGTTCGGCACACCGCCGTGGGGCGGCGCGACGAAGCAGTTGTACCCGCATCAGTTCACGCACGGGCGGGCGGTGTATGTCATCCCCGCACCGTCCGCGCTCGCACTGATCGCCCTCGGCGGCCTTGCCGCTGTGCGACGGCGACGCGTGAGGGGGAGGTAGCACAATGCACCGACAGAAGATCGTCGCCGGAATCGTCGGGTTGGTCGCTGCTGCGGGTGCCGCGTGCGCACAGACCAACGCGACGTACCTGATCACGTTCGACGGCCAGGTCACGCCGCAGAATCCGACCATGACCGTGGAGATATGGGCGACGTGGGTCGACCCGCCGGTCGAGCATCTGTTTGGTGAAGGCGACTACGACCTGACCGCAGGCGACGGGTTGTTCCTGAGCGGTGCCAAACACTTGAGCGGAGCCGGTTCAACGATCGGCGTGCTCGTGGGCAATACGGTCACCGGCGCCATCTTCCGGCAAGTCCACATCCCTCAGTTTGGCATCTTTGGTCTGAGTGGCAACCCGATCCTGCTGGCGACGTATGAGTGGACGACTACAGACTTTACGCCCCGCTCGGTCGTCTTCGAGACCAGCAACACAACCACGTTTCTGATTGCCGAGGTTCTGTACCCCTTTTGGCGGAAAAAGCCTACGTTCCAGCTGTATCCTTGGGCATTCACGCGCGGCCGGAACGTGTATGTCATCCCGGCGCCCGGCTCCGCGGCGCTGCTGGGTGTTTTTGCGCTCGGGGTGATCGGTCGAGGACGCCGGCAGCGGCCGGGTTGATGGTGCGCGCACGAACCGTCGGACGCGCAGCTGTGGCAGGCGCGGGCTAGCCGGTGAGCTCCATGACCACCTCGTCCCACTTCGACGTGTAGACGTAGGGGATGAGCCCGCGGGAGACGAACTCGCGGACATCGCGCTCGGTGGTGACCCGGCGCTCCCGGCCCGGCACGAGCATCGACTCGCGGAATCCCACGCCGCACTCGGTCGTCCTGGGATCGAACCGCCACGCGCGGCGCTTGTCTCTGTTGGCGATGAACTGATCGAGCGCGAACCATGGGGCCTGTGTGATCTCGTCGGCCGGGGTGAGGGCGCCGTCTTTGCTCACAAATGGGATCGCCTCGCCGATGCACTTGATGCCCGCGATCGACAGGACGCGCGCGACCCTGACGAACGCGGCGACGTGCTTCGGATTCGCGGCATTGTCGAACCCGATGCCGTCGATGCGGCAGTCCTGGATCCACTCCCGCCAGTTGGCCTGGAACCAGGCCCAGTCGCGAGTGAGGTCGGGCGTCTCAGCATCGCGCTGCTCAGGCATTTCGAGTTTCCTCGGGTCGGACAGCGCGAAGCCCGCGTAAACATAGATCTCCACGGACGGATCGCGCGTGCGTTCTTTCCACCTGGGGAGCAGCGCCATGAGCCGACGCCGGCGCTCTTCGGGCATGGTCAGCCATTGGCTGCTCGGCATCAGGTGCTGATTGTGCGGGAAGCCGGCGGGCAGGATGAGCATGAACCGGCGGTATCCCACGAGGTAGCCGCCCGAGAGCCGCGTCTCAAGGTCTGTCACGGCGGTCTCGTCGTCGGCCCACCACGCGGCTCGCATCAGTGGGTCGTTCAGGTCGCCGTTGAAGCAGTTGACCATGCGAACCGGCCGACGGTCGATGGCCAGCGGGAGAGTGCCGTTATCGCTCATGCCCGGTGCTCCGGTTGGGGTGGGGACGTTGGACTATAAGCGGTCCGGCGCGCGAGCCTCGCGGCGGGGATGTCAATCAAGGGCGCGTCGTGCCCGACTGACACCGGCCCCCCTACACTGCGCCCGGCGGCGTCGAAACGCCCGCGGAGGATCCCCATGGTCGAGAAACGCTACGAAACCGCGGTCGAATCGCTCGCCGATCTCAGGGAGCTGGGCATCATTCACGATGGCATGACGGTCATGGTCGGCGGGTTCGGGCTCTGTGGCATCCCCGAGCACCTGATCCGGGCGCTGCGCGACACCGGCGTCACAGACATCACCTGCATCAGCAACAACGCGGGCGTGGACGACTGGGGGCTGGGACTCCTGCTCCAGACGCGTCAGATCAAGAAGATGGTCTCGAGCTACGTCGGCGAGAACGCGATCTTCGAGAAGCAGTTCCTCGACGGCGATCTCGAAGTCGAGTTCAACCCGCAGGGCACGCTGGCCGAACGCATCCGCGCGGGCGGTGCCGGCATCCCCGGGTTCTACACGCCCAGCGGAGCGGGCACGCCCATCGCTGAGGGCAAGGACACTCGAAACTTTCAGCGGCCGAGCGATCTGGGAAGGGGGCGTGAGCGTGCGTACATTCTCGAGACAGGGCTCTACGCCGACCTCTCGCTCGTCAAGGCCCACCGCGCCGACGGGTTCGGCAACCTGCAATACCGCATGACCGCCCGCAACTTCAACCCGATGATGGCGACCGCCGCGAAGTTCGTCGTGGCCGAGGTCGAAGACATCGTCGCGACGGGCGAGTTCGACGCCGACCAGATCCACACGCCGGGCTCGTACATCGACCGGATCGTGCGGACGGTAAGCGAGAGGCGCATCGAGCAGCGGACTGTGCGGTAGGTCGGATCTCCGAGCCGACATGGGCTATGGTGGGTCGGATATCCGAGCCGACGTCGGCCCCCGAGCGCAGGCGTTGGGCCGATCCACGACCCGGCAGGAACGTAATGTTACTTCCGCACAGGCATCCGCGCGTGTCAAATCGCCATCGAAGCACAATCGGCCATCCGCGCCCGCTCATCTTCCTGCACATGCCCAAGGCGGGCGGGACCACGCTGGAGGGGATCGTCAAGCGGCAGTACCCCGGCGGCCGGTTCTTCCGGTTTACCGGGTCGGACGAGAACGCGACTGCGTTCTGCGCCTTGCCGGAGTCGGAGCGGGCGAAGTTCGACCTGCTCTCCGGGCATATCTACTTCGGGATCCACGAGCACGTTCCGAGTCCGTGTACGTACATCACGATGCTGCGCCACCCCGTCGAACGGATCGTCTCGCTGTACCACTACGTGCGGCGCACGCCGGACCATTACCTCTACAACTTCGGCTTCGCGGATCGGCGCGATGTCGAGGACTTCGTGCGTCGGCCGATCACGCCCGAGATCGACAACTGGCAGACGCGGCTGCTGAACCCGCGGCCCGAGCGGTTCCTCCCCGTCGGCGGCGTGGACGAGGCGATGCTCGAGCGCGCGATGGCGAACCTCGCTGAGCATTTCGCGGTCGTGGGCGTGACCGAGCGATTCGACGACACGCTCGAACTGCTGGGCAGGCGGTTCGGGTGGACGGACCTGTCCTACGAGCGCCGCAACGCGACGCCGGGGCGATCCTCGGTGGACGAGCTTCCGGCCTCGGCGGTGGGGGCGATCCTCGAGGCGAACCCGTTTGACACCCGGTTGCACGGTTTCGCGACAGAACTCCTGGAGGCCGGAATTCTCCCGAATGTTGATTGCGATTGAGTCTCAGTTGCCCTACACTTGAGGTGAGCCGGATCATTGGTCGCGGCCGAGCGGGCTTCGTGCCCGAACATAACCCTATCGAAAGGCTGGATCGTGGTCATACCCACCGATGCCACCAGATCGACACGCATGCCGCTCTCCCAGATGCCGCTCGGCAGCCGTGCTGTGGTGAGCGAGTCGGACCTGGACGAGTCGGACGCGTCGCTGCTGCGTGCGATGGGCCTGGGCCCCAACGCCGAGGTCCGCATGTGCCGCCTGGGCGAGCCCTGCATCGTGGCCCTGCCGTGCGGGTGCGACGCGGGCGGGTGCCGGATCGGTCTGTCGCGGCGGATCGCCGAGCGTGTCTACGTCCGGGCCATGCCGGTCTGATCGTTCCGCAACATGAAAGGTGTACCAGCCCAGGCCGAACCGCCCGTCTCCCGCGTGGGCGGACTGCCCGATCGCGGCCCGGGCTTGGACCGGAGGCAGGAGCGGCGCGTCCGGCGGGTGGCGATCGTGGGCAACCCCAACACGGGAAAGACCACGCTGTTCAACCGCGTCGCCGGCGTTCGCCACAAGACGAGCAATTTCCCGGGCACGACGCAGGAGGCCCGGCTGGGGTTCGCCGACGGGCTGGATCTGATCGACCTGCCCGGCACCTACTCGCTGGAGCTGGATCTGAGCGAGTCTCAGATCTGCCGCGACGTGCTCTCCGGACAGACCGCGCCGCGTGGCGAGCCGATGTCCGCACCCGACGCGGTGCTGGTTGTCGCCGACGCGTGCAACCTGCCGCGGAACCTGATGCTGGTGGGCGAGGTGCTTCGTCGTCGGCTGCCGACGGTGGTGGCGGTCAACATGGTCGACCTCTCGCGTCGGCGCGGGATCCACATCGATGTGGAGCGTCTGAGCGAAGAGCTCGGGTGCGAGGTGGTGCTGTGCAGCGCGCGCACCGGCGAGGGGCTGGAGAGGATCACCCGCGCCCTGCACGACGCGGCCATTCCCCACCCGACGCCCCCGGGTGACGAGGCCGGGCTGCGGCGCTGGGCGGAGCGGCTGTACGTCTTCGCGGCTACGGCCGAGGAGGGCGCGGCGGACGACTCCTTCACCGACCGGCTCGATCGCACGTTCACGCATCCTGTGCTCGGGACGCTGGTCTTCGTCGGCGTGATGACCGGGCTGTTCTGGATGATCTTCAAGCTCGCTGCCACACCCATGAGCTGGATCGACGCGCTGTTCGGGGTGCTGGCCTCGCAGGCGCGGTCGAGCCTGCCGCCGGGCGTGCTGACGGACCTCTTGACCAACGGCGTGATCGCGGGCGTGGGTGCGACGGCGATTTTTTTGCCGCAGATCTGCCTGCTGTTCTTCCTCATCTCGCTGCTGGAGGGGACGGGGTATCTGGCGCGGGCGGCGTTCGTGATGGACCGCGTGCTGCGCCCGTTCGGGCTCAGCGGGCACGCGTTTGTGCCGCTGCTCTCGTCGCACGCCTGCGCGCTGCCGGGGATCATGGCAGCCCGCGCTGTGCCGGACCGGCGTGATCGGCTCGCCACGATACTGGTCGCTCCTTTCATGAGCTGCACCGCGCGCATCCCGGTGTATGTCCTGCTGACCGTGCTGCTGTTCCCGGGACGAGAGGGGATGCAGGCCCTGGCGTTCACGGGGTGTTATGTGATCGGCGTGTTCGCCGGGTTGCTGAGTTCACTGGTAGCGCGTCGGACGATTCTTCGCGGCAAGAGTCGGGCCATGGCCATGGAGCTGCCAAGTTATAAGTGGCCCAGCGTGCGCACGGCGCTCATGCTGACGATGGATCGTGGGATGATGTTCCTCAAGAAAGCGGGCACGGTGATCCTGATGATCTCGGTCGTGCTGTGGTGGATGGGCACGTACCCGCTGACGCCCGAGCCGGCCGAACTCATTGGCGCGCGGCAGCGCGTGGCCGCCGCCGGGCCCGGCGCTGAGCCGGCGCTCACGGACGAGGTGCGGGCGCTCGAAACCGAGCACGGCCGGGTCTCGGCGCGCCGGACGATCCAGGCGCGCATCGGATCGGCCATCCAGCCCATCTACGCGCCGCTCGGCTACGACCGGCAGCTCACGATCGGGGTCCTGGCGAGCTTCGCGGCCCGCGAGGTGTTCGTCTCAACGATGGCGGTGCAGGTGGTGGGCTCGAACGACGCGCCCGTCAAGGGCATGCTGGCCGAGATCGCCTCGGCCAAGCGCGACGACGGCACGCCGATCTTCACCGCGCCCACCAGCTGGTCGCTGCTCATCTACTTCGTGCTGTCGATGCAGTGCCTGCCGACGCTGGTGGTGACAGCCCGCGAGGCGGGCGGCTGGAAGTGGGCAGGGCTTCAGATGGCGTGGATGACCGGGCTGGCGTACCTTTCAGCCCTGGTGGTGTACCAGGTGCTCACGGCGGCGGGGGTATCGTGATCGCGATGAGCACACGCCTGGCGCAATCCGGGTTCCCTGTGGGCGACTGGCAGTTCTGGGTGGCCACGGCGGCGGTGGCTCTGATCCTGGGTGTGGTGGCGTGGAAGGTGCTCCCGATCGCGGCGCTGAGGCGACGACGCCGAGTCAGGGCCGGGCGCACCAAGGCGACACTGACCATCGGCGGCAAGCCCGTCTCGAAGTGACGCCGGCGCCCTGGCTCCCATCGCCGCCCGATGGGGCCGATCGCGCTCACGGCTGCGACGGGCGACGGGTTGGCGAAGCGGCCCAGCCCATCTTGCCGATCAGCGTGGTCCAGTATCCGGCGTGGGTATTTCGCACGAACACGACGCGGCGAGGATCCCGGCTGAACGAGACGCGGTCGCCTGCGCTCAGCCGACGACACTCGCGCCCGTCCAGCAGCAGGGCTGTGCCCCCACGCGCGTCGACCGCGTTGGCCTCCACGACGGTGACCTCGACGCGCGTGTCGCCGCTCACCACGATCGGACGAAACGCCAGCGTGTGCGCCGCGATGGGCGTGATGACCAGCGCGTCGGTCTCGGGCGTGACGATCGGCCCGCCCGCGGACACGTTGTGTGCGGTCGAGCCCGTCGGCGTCGAGACGATCAGACCGTCGCCGCTGATCGTCGGCCCCGGCTCACCGTCGATCGAGATCGTCAGTTCGATCATGCGGTACGGCGGCCCGGCGGTGACGACGCCCTCGTTTAAGGCATTGCCCTCGAACGGTTCGGCGCAGTGGGCCTCGACCCGCAGCATCCCGACCTGGCGCGTCGGGATGTCCCCGGTGCCGAAGAGCGATGAGGCCTGCTCGCGAACCGCCGGCAGGTCAAACTCCGCCAGGAACCCCAGCTTGCCGAAGTTCACGCCGAGCAGCGGCACGCCCGCGTCGACAAATCGCTTCGCCTGCGACAAGAGCGTCCCGTCGCCGCCGAGCACGACGACCAGGTCGAGCGTGTCAAACTTCGGCGTCGGCTCATCGTCGCCTGCGACGCCCAGGAGCCGACCGTGGGCTCGGATCAATGCCGAAATCTCGTCGATGGCGCCGACCGCGTCCGGCTTGTTGCGGTTCACGATGAGCAGAACGTCGCGTGACATGCGTGCAGTGTATCAACCCCGGGGACGCCGCACGGTTCCTGACACACACAGTCGATCACGCGTGTATCAGACCTGGTGCTCCGCCTTGTGCGGTGGGGCGAACTGGTCGTCTGCAGCGGCGGCGGCAAGGCGAATCGCTCGGGCGATCCCGCGCGCGTCGATGCCCGCCTCGGCGAGTTGCGACGCCCGCGGGTCCTGGTGAATCCAGGAGTCCGGCAGCCCCAGCCGCGTCACGCGCGACGTGTCAAGGCTGAACTCCTGTGCCGTCTCCAGCACCGCCGCCCCGAAGCCGCCGATCAGGCTGTGGTCTTCGACCGTGATGACGGGCGTGTCGCGCGTCAGCAGCGAGCGCACCAGCGCTGCGTCGATCGGCTTGGCGAATCGCGCGTCGTACACCTCGATCGTGTACTCCTCGCGGAGCATCTGGACCGCCTCGAGCGCGGCGATCGCCGGCGTTCCGAACGCGAGCACCACAGCGTCCGCGTCCCTTTGCTCCTCGGTCAGCAGGCGGGCCCGACCCAACTCGAACGCCGGGCAGTGCTTGTCCACGAGCACATCGCTGACCGAATCGCGCGGGTACCGCACGCTGGAGAGCCCGTCCTCGTACGCGCGCATGAACTCGACGGCGGCCCTGAGCGACGGCTCGTCGATCGCCGCCATCACGCACGAGCCGGGCAGTGTGCGCAGCAGCGCCACGTCGCAGAACCCGTGGTGCAGTGCCCCGTCGCCGCCGACGAGTCCGGCCCGATCCAGCAGCAGCCGCACCGGCAACTCCTGCAGCGACACCTCCTGGAACGCCTGGTCGAACGCGCGCTGCAGGAACGTGCAGTAGACGGCGAAGAAGGGCTTGAGCCCGGCTTTGGCGAGCCCGGCCATCATGTCCATCGCGTGCGATTCGCAGATGCCCGTGTCCCAGGTCCGATCGGGGAAGCGTTTGATAACGGCGTCGAGCCCGGTGCCTTCGGGCATGGCCGCTGTGCACGCCACCACTTTTTCGTCGCGATCCATGGCGTCGATGAGCGCGTCGGCGGCCGCGGTCGTGAACGACCGCCCCGATGAGCGCACTTCGACGCTGCAACCCTCGACGGTGAACGGTTTGGGCGAGTGAAACGCGGTCGCGTCACCCTCGGAGAAGTCGAACCCCTTGCCCTTCACCGTCTTGACGTGGAGCACCATGGGCCGATCGAACTCGCGCGCTTCGGCCAGAAACTCGATCAGCGACGGGATGTTGTGCCCATCGATGGGGCCGACCGTCACAAGCCCGAAGTGCTCGAACCATGCGCCCTCGGCGATCATGGCCTTGGTCGCCTCGCCCATCTTGTGATACGCCTCTTCCAGCAGCGACCCGCCCGGCACGTGCTTGAGCACGCGGTGGGCTCCCCTCTTGAAGTCCGCGTACAGATGACTCAGGCGCAGCCGATCGAAGTATTGAGACAGCGCGCCCTGCGGGTGCGAGATCGACATGCCGTTGTCGTTGAGGACGATGAGGAACTGGCGTGTGAGGGTGCCCGCGTTGTTGAGCCCTTCCATGGCCACGCCGTTGACGATCGAGGCGTCGCCGATGAGTGTGACCACACGCCGACCGTCCGGGTTGGTCTTGGGATTCCACGCTTCGTCCAAAAGTGAATCGCCACGGGCCATGCCGACAGCCGTCGAGATCCCCGTCCCCGCGTGCCCGACGCTGAACAGGTCGTAGGGCGACTCGGCGGGCGCAGGAAAGCCTGACATGCCCTTGCGCGTGCGCAGCGACGCGAGCATCGGCAGACGACCGGTGAGCAGCTTGTGCGGGTAGCACTGGTGCCCGACGTCGAACAGCAGACGGTCGTGCGCGAAGTCGAACACGTAGTGCAGCGCGATCGTCAGCTCGACCACACCCAGATTGGGCGCCAGGTGCCCGCCCGTGCGCGACACCTGGTCGCAGATCACCGTGCGCATCTCCGCGGCCAACTCCGGCAGCCGCTCGACGGGCAGTCGCCTCAGATCGGCCGGCGACGCGATGGATTCGAGAATGCTCATGCCGGTTGTTTGCCGTTGCATCTGCTCTGGCCGCTCAGAAACGTCGAAGTTTCACGAACTTCTGAAACAAGTGTAGGGCTCGCTCTCGCCTCGGGGCGACCCTGACTTAGCGGGTCCGCGAGGCCAGGTACCCGGCCACCGACTCGAGGGCCCGGGCCGGCTCGCCCACGCGGCGCAGAGCTTGTACGCCCGCCGACCGCAGCCGTTCGATCTCCTCCCGAGACGCCTGGACGCCCACGAGCCCCGGGAACGTCAGCTTGCCGGCCGGTGCATCCTTGCCCGTGCGCTTGCCGGTGTGCTCTGAGGCGTGCTCCACGTCGATCAGGTCGTCCACAATCTGAAACATGAGCCCGACGCTTTGGGCATAGGTCGTGATCGCTTCCAGCCGCGGTTCGTCCTCGGGCGCGCCCGCCGGCAAGCCGCACATCGCGCCCATCCGGCACGCCGCCCGGATCAAGGCGCCGGTCTTCCCACGGTGGATCGTGACCACGCGTTCAAGACCGGTCAGGGCGGGGTCGGTTTCCGTGATGGTGTCGCGCACCTGGCCGGAGATCATCTCACCCGTCGCTCGCGACAGCTCGCGTGCCAGGCGTGCGCCGAGTTGGTGCGGCGGGCCGACGGGCGGCGGGCGGTGCAGCAGGTCAAACGCCAGCGCGAGCATGAAGTCCCCGGCCAGCACGGCCATCGCCTCGCCGAACCGGATGTGCAGCGTGGGTTTGCCGCGCCGCAGGTCATCGTCGTCCATCGCGGGCAGATCGTCGTGGACGAGGCTGAAGGCGTGGATGAGCTCGACCGCGCCGGCCGCGGCCAGCGCCCGCTCGCCGGGGGCGCCCATCGCCTTGCAGCTGAACCACGTCAGCACCGGCCGAACACGCTTGCCACCCCCCAACAGCGCGTACTCGACGGCCTCGCGCAGCGCAGACGGCGCATCAAGGCCGCCGACATACGCCGCGAGATGCCGGTCCACAGCCTCGGCCGCGCTGTGCATTTCCGCGGCGACTTCGGGCGGTAATTCGCTGACCGGTGCTTCGCTCATTCGCATCGAGTATAGATCGCCATGTGTCACACATCAGGCGCGCGACACCGGTGTGCGAATTGGAAGTGTGGCTCAACCGCCGCCGGCCGGTTCGAGCGTTACCTTGAGTATGACGATGCGCTCGTCGCGCTTGACGCCGACGCTGACGACATCGCCGGGCTTGGCCTTGATGAGCAGCGGCATGAGGTCCTCGATGCCGCCGACATCTGTGCCGTTCCACGAGACGATGAGGTCGCCGGCGCGGAGCCCCGCCTTCTCGGCCGGCCCGTCCTCGGCCACACCGTTGAGAAGGATGCCGCCTTCGCCCGCGTAGTCGGGCTGGATCCCGATGCGGACGCGCGCCCCGCCTCTTGGCCGCGGCGGGGGGCTGTCGTCGGTCAGCGCGAACACCCACCGCTGGGGCCGTTGCGCCGACGCCAGCGCGATCGCCCGGAACAGGTACACGGTGCGGACCATGTCGTGCCGGTTGATCTTCCACGCCACGTCGGTGGGGGCGTGATAGTCGTCGTGGAAATCCGCAGCCGGGATCGAGCCGAACAGGAACGGCACACGCTTGGTGCGGAACGACGCGTGATCGCTGCTGCCGCGCGGGAAGCGATCGGTCTTGTTGATCGTCAACTCCGACGCGTCGATGAACGGCACAAGCCACGCATCGAGCCCTTCCGCGGAGTTGGCCCCCGTGAGGTTCAGCCGTCCGTCCTCGATCCGTCCGATCATGTCGAGGTTGATCATCAGGTCGTGATCTTCGATGGTCGCGACCGGGTGCTCGGCGTAATAGCGTGAGCCGACGAGCCCCGATTCCTCGGCGCTGAACCCGAGAAAAACGATGCTGCGCAGGTCCGTGTCCTCGGGCATGCTCGCGTACTCGTGCGCGAGCTTGGCTGCGAGCAGAAGGACCGCCGCCGACCCCGAGGCGTTGTCGTCCGCGCCCGGATGCACCGCGCCCGAGCCGGCGCGCGATCCGAACGATCCCGTGCCCAGGTGGTCGAGGTGTGCGCCGATGACGATGTACTCGTCCTTGAGTCGGCCGCGTCCGGGAAGCAGCCCGCCGACGTTCTCAGCCACGCGCTGCTCGCCGCCGTCGCTGGACGGACGCCCGAGCGGGAACGACTGCCGGTAGCTCGTCCAATTCTCGAACGCAGGATCGAGACCCGCTCGGCCGAGGTAGAACTCGAAGTACTGCTTGGCGATCTCCATGCCCCGGGTTCCGGGGAAACGTCCTTCCATGAACGGGTTGGCCAGCGTCACGACATGGTCGTTCAGGACGCGGAGGTCGGCCTCGAAGTCGGTGCCGGTGGGGACGGCCGATTCCGAATCCTGCACCGCGTGCGCCAGTGGTGCGGACGCGCCCGCCAGAAACAGGGCGGCTGTGGTCGCGACCAGCCATCGTCGAGTCAACTGCATGGACATGGGGTCTCCTCTGAATCGGGTGCGGGTGACGGCAGACGCATGGGCGCGGATCGCCGCGTTGGGACGGGAGTCTAGGTCGAGTCCTCGGGCGCAGGTGTGCGTCGAGACGTGTGCCGGACGCCGAGTCTGAGTCCGCGAAGGCTCGGATCTCTGCGATGACCTCCATACGCGCGTGATCCGAGCCTTCGCCCGCGGCGGGCTCAGACTCGGCGTCGTAGTGTGAACCGGAAGCACTCCCTTCCGGTCGTGCCTCGTTGTCGGAATGCGATCTCGTACGCGACAACCCGCGATTCCGTACGAGCCGCGACCGGGAGGGAGCGGTGGTTCGGCGACCCATGTCGGGATGGGCACGCCCCGGAAGCACTCCCTTCCGGTCGTGCCTCGTTGAGATCCCGGAGCACTCCCTTCCGGTCGTGCCTCGTTGGGGGAACCCGAGCCTTCGCCCGGGGCGGGCTCAGACTCGGCGTCCGATTATCGGATGCACGCGGGGTCGGTCTGCGCGGATCGCGTCGGTTGCACTCAAGCGCGAGTGGTATCGGACCGATGCGGCGTGGGGCAGTCGGCCCTTGCACCCGGGGGTAACACCATGTCACAGCAACCCGGCCCGTCTTCGGGACCACCCGAACCACTCAGCGACATCTTTCTCTCGCCCCGGGTCATCGATCGAACCGCGTTCGAGCAGTTCACAGCCCAACTGAACGAGCTGATCGCACAGGCACAGCGGCACGGAACGATGCTGGAGTGCGCCACCTCAGACGCCGGCGCGGTCGAGGCGCAGCTTCGGCGGACCGCGAGCGAGCTGGAGCTCAAGGCCGAGCGTGTCGCCGGCGTGATCCCGACCATCGACGATCGCCTGGCGCAGATCGAGCAGCTGCTGCAAGAGGCCGTCACCTCTGCCGCCGATCCCGAGCGGATCCGCGAGCACATGAATCGGCTGGTCGCAGCCCGCCTCGAAACACTCGACGACGACATGCAGGACATGCTCCGCGAGGTTCGCGATCACGTTTCGCACACCGGATCCTCCACGCTCAGACTCGAGCCCGATCCGCACCCCAGCGTCAAACACGTCGCTCGGCTGCACGAGAGGCTCGACGCGATCGAGACCAGGCTGGATGAGCTGAGCGATCGAACCCTGGCCGCTCCCGACGCGGACGATCTGCGTGCGCTCGGTGATCAGGCGCACGAGGCCAGGGACCTGCTGGCCCAGGCGGTTCTGGCCGGCTCGGCCAGGATCGACGCCATGGACGACCAGTGCGATGCCCTGATCGACTCGCTCGGCGCTTTTATTTCAGAGTCCAGGCGTCGAGCGGAACTCGTTCACGCCCAGCGCGACGCCGCGGAGAGGTCGGCTGTCGAGGCGATCGAGAACCTCGACGAGATCACGCGCGACGCGTCGCAACGGCTGTCGATGATCCTGGCCTCGGTCGCCGAGCGGGAGCGCGCCGGGCGGATGCTGGCCGAAGACCTGAGCAGCCTGATCGCGGCTCTTGAAAACTGGAAAGAGCAGACTGCCGGTCAGCAGGACTAGCGCGGTTCCAATCAACGCCTTGCGATCGCAAATGTATGGACGCCGAGTCTGAGCCCGCTGCGGGCGAAGGCTCGGATCACGCGCGTCATCGGAGCGATCCGAGCCTTCGCGGACTCAGATTCGGCGTCCCATGCATACCTGGACATCTCATTGGATCTGAGGACGCGCCGTCCGCGTTCGACTCGGCGCGGGGTCACGATCGCTGCCGTGCGGAGATCACTCGTCGTCGGGCAACTTCCACACGCCCTTGGACGGGTTGAGGATCTTGGTCTGCTTGCGCATGGCGGCGAGCTTCTGGCTCATGATGGCGCCCTTGTTGGTCGTGCTGTTGATGTATTCGCCGCAGGCCTCGACAAGCTCGCGGGGCGACTTGGCGCCCGAGCGCAGCTCGTTGAGGATGGCCGCGGCCAGGGCGCCCGGACGACGCCCTGCTTTCGTCGGCGCCGACTCGCCACGAATGATCGCCAGCGCCTGCGCGTCGTCGGCGGCGATCCGGGCCAGCTCCTGCTCGGCGATGTGCAGCTGGCCGCGAAGCTCGATGATGGTGGCCTTCAGCTCGTCCCGTCGGGCCCGGCTCTTGCTCCGCAATGCCTCGAGCAACTGAACCTCACTGTACTTGGACAGCACGGAGGTATCCAACGCGCCCTGCGTTGATTGGTCATTCATGGAATTCGTGCCTTGTGTGCGTGGTGATCGTGATAGTGTTGTCATTGTTGCTCAGTCCTGTCGCAATGGGTTCGTAATCGTAAAGACTCGGGGTACACAATGAAAGCACATGGCTCCGTCGCTGTCAAGAGAACAAATGCAATACTGACCGCCAAACACCCTTGCCGCCGATTTGTGGCCCATCCGGGGGTTACCACTCACAGATCATCTCCCCTTCTTCGTTCACCAGCGCTCGGAACAGACCCTCCAGGCGATTGGTTATGGGTCCTGTTCGGCCGTCTCCGATGAGCCGACCGTCGACCCGCGATACCCACGCCAGTCCTCCCATCGTGCCGGTGCAGAAGACCTCGTGTGCCCTGTATACGTCTGTCAGGGAAATGTCTCGTACCTCCCGCGGAATCCGGTGCCCATCGCACAGATCCAGGACCGCCCGGCGCGTCACGCCCTCCGGACACGCGACGGTCCGGCTGGTGAGCACTGTCGGCTGGGACAGCCCGTGCCCCTGGGCCACGATGAACAGGTGGGTCGCGTTCGTCTCCGCGACGAACCCCCGGCCGTCGAGCATGAGGGCGTCGTCCGCACCGGCGTTGTTGGCCTCGATCTTGGCAAGAATCGATTGAATCAGGTTGCAGTGGTGGATCTTGGGGTCCAGGCAGTCGGGGGCGAATCGCCGGATCGAGGACGTGATCAGCGTCAGCCCGCTCTGGCTGGCGGCTTGGTCGTACACCGGGGCCTTGTGCTCGGCCAGCACGATGAGCGTCGGGCCGGACTGGTTCAGCCTCGGGTCCATCCCGCTGGTGGTCTTGACGCCCCGCGTGAGCGTGAGGCGTATGTGGACACCGTCGCGCATGCCGTTGGCCTCGAGCGTTTTCCTGATCTCCGACGTGATTTCATCGAGGGCGGGGATCTGCTCGAACGCGAGCGCCTTGGCGCTGGAGACAAGCCGATCCAGGTGCTCGCTGAGCCTGAAGATCTTGCCGTGGTAGAGGCGCAGCCCCTCCCACACCGCGTCGCCGCCCTGCACGGCCGAGTCGAACGGGCTGATCCCCGCCTGATCGCGATGCACCAGCTCGCCGTTGATGTTGACGAGCAGGTCGCGGTTGCGTTCGTCGAATGTCTGGAGCATGATCGCCTCGTCTGGGTTGGATCTATCAGCCTCGCAGCCGGAATTGGAACAGAGTGTCGTACAACGCCCGGCACTCGGCGTGCACATCCGCCAGCCGATCGGGCACGGGCTCATTGCTCGGGCGGTGCAGCACGAATCCGGTTGACTTATAGACGCTGTCGTACCAGTGTGGCCCCCACACGCCGTCGGTCTTGTGCGGCCCCGGCTCCCACGTGAGCATCGCGTTGTCGAACGGGATCCCGACCCGCTCGCACAGGGCCGAGAGCATACCGCGTGGATCCTCGAGCACGTCGCGTGAGTCCAGCACGGGCGGCGTTCGCCCCGTCCTGTCGCGGACGATCTCGAACAGCCTCACTTGTTGAGGCAGCCCGAGATCCGCCGGCGTCGGGTCGGGGACGATCCGAATGAACGACGTGATCATCTCGCCCGGATCGCGGATCAGGAAGCAGTTGCACAGCCCGTCGATCCACCCGAGACGATCGAAGTCCCCCGGCAGCAGATGATGCGCCATGTGCTTCTGGTATGAGATGGTCGCGCCCGACGGCAAGGGGCCGGTGAGCATGGCGGTGATCTCGTCCATATCGATCGGTCCGGCCGCCACGATCTCATCGCGACCCGGATGCCTCAACTCCGGCCGGGCGTGCAGATACCGCGCATACAGCGGCTCATCGAAGACAATCGTGTCCGCCCGCGACCCGAACGACCGCATCATCGCCGTCGAGATGTTCCGCGGCCCGGACCACATGGCGATGCGCGTGCTGGGCATGTTCGGAGTGTATGGACGTGCCGGGCGCACGCAAGTGACACGAGCCGCGCCCGGGCAGGGAGCGGGATCGGAGAACTCCGCGACGAGCCGCGACCGGCAGGGAGCGGTCCTTCGAGAAACAACATCGCACTGGTGACCCGCCGGAGCACTCCCTCCCGGTCGTGCCTCGTATCGCGCATCGAGGGACTATGAGAACCGAGCCGACACCGTCTCCGTTCCCTTCGTGTCGATCTCGGTCCGGATCGCCGTGACGAACTGGTCCAGGTCCATCTGGCCGAGATCTTTCTGGATCCCGCGCGCGCGGATCGAGACCTTGCTGGCCTGGGCGTCGCGCGGGCCGACCACCGCGAGGTACGGGATCTTCATCTCCGCGGCGTTGCGGATCTTGGCTTGAATCCGATTGCCCGACCTGTCCACCGTCACGCGCACACGCGCAGGCTGGGAGTCGGGTGGGGTGAGGGGCCTGGAATCAGTTGTCTCCCGGTTCACAGAAACATGAGCTGGTCGGACGGTCCTCCACGCGCGCAAACGCGACATTGATCGCTGGCGTCAGGGCTGCCGCCTCGGCGTCGTCGCCCTGCGCCGCCAGCGCCTGCTGCAACCCCAGGAGCGACCAGCCGTTGCCGGGGTGTTGCAACTGGTCCTGGCGGTACATGGTCTCGGCGCGGGCGTATTCGCCGGCGCTCATGAGCAGTGCGCCCATCGCGTGACGCACGGGGAGCATCCATGCGGGCGGTTCGTCGTAGATCAGCTTGTCCTCGGCGGCGATCCCCGCTTCAAAGGCGGCCCAGGCGTCGTCCAGGCGTCCCTCGCGAAAGGCGAGTTCACCTTCGAGCATGGCCCGTGCGATCGGCAGCACGTCGTGCATCCGGTTGTTGAAGACGAACCAGTCTTCGGGCACGGCACTGACCGCGGCCTCGAACTTGACGATCTCGGCGCGGGCTTCGGACGGGCGACCAAGCGCTGAGAGCGCAATGGCGCGAGCGTAGTAATGCACGGCTCGCGAGACGAGGCGGTATTCGGGCCGCTGCGGCTCTTGAAGAATCTCCTCCCACTTGCCAAAGCGGATGAGCACGTGGTAGGTCGTGGGCATGATGCCCTCGATCAGCCACGCGAAGTCGGCGAGGACGTCGTCTGGCACGTCGCGCTCAAGCTCTCGGGCGGCTTGAATCGCCGGCTCGTACCGGCCCTCCATCATCGATGCGAACGCGAGGAAGTGCTGGTTGTGGGCGTAGTACATCATGTACATCGCGGGCGGGGGCGCGGTCTTGAAGTAGGCCTGATCCGCCGCGACGGCTAGCACGTTGGCATCCGCCGCGTCGGCGTACCGACCGACGCGGGCGTAGATGTGCGAGGGCATGTGCACGAGGTGACCGGCCCCCGGGATACGCGTGAGCAGGCGGTCGGCGTAGGGGATGACTTTCTCAGGCGCTGGGCCGGCCTCCATCGCGTGGATGTAAAAGTGCGACGCACCCGGGTGATTCGGATCAATCGCAAGAGCGTGTTCGATCGCCGCGACAAACTCCGTTGTGTTGCCCTTGGGCGAGCGCTCGCTATCGGTCGTCCAGTAGTCCCAAGGCTGCAGGTCCATCAGCGACTCGGCATAGAGCGCCGCGATGTCGGGGTCGTTGCCGAAACGGTCGTAGACCTTCTTCATCGCCGCGGCGTACGCCTCGTCGTAGGGACGCTGCTCAGCCGGGGCAGGCCACGTGTAGCGCTCGGCGACGGCCTCAATGAGGGCACGCTCGACCTCCGACTCATCGCTCAGGAGCGAGATCGCGTGCTGGGCTGCCTTGTGGGCTGTCTGCCATTTGTCTTCGGTCATCGCCGGGTCGTTGATGTTCATACCCGAGGCGTAGGCAACGCCCCACCAGGGCATGGCGGCGTCGGAATCGCGGGCCGCAGCCTCCTTGAACGAACGCACGGCCTCGTCATGGTTGAAGCCGTAAAGCAACTGCATGCCCTGATCGAACCAGCGCTGAGCCTCGGGCGAGTCGGTGGTGATCGTCTTGCCAAACGTGTCGAGCCCGGCGTAGAGACTGGCACCCGTCTCGCCCGGCACGACGACCATCGGAGGCGATTCACTTGTTTGCGTCGAAGCGCAGCCGGTCAGCAGCCCCGCTGCCATTCCCGTCACCAGTCCCACAGTCGCTGATGTTCTGAATCCATTACATAGCATCTTTGTCCATCGCATTGGTCGCCTTTCGCTGAATGACACCTGCCACGAGAATGAACGAAGGGTCGATCGCTCGCCCACCTCGGCAGTTTGCGCGATTGCGAGAGCGGTGTCAAGTTGGGGGTGCGGGCCTGGGGTGGGCGGCCTACGCGAGCTGCGACGCGACCGACTCCGTCCCTTTCGTGTCGATCTCGTTCCGGATCGCGGCGATAAGCAGGCCCTTGGCATCGCAGGGGGTGGCGGGAAGCACGACCTTCAGGCCCGGCACGTGCGAGAACCACGACTCCATCATCTGGGAGTGATGTGCCGCCCGGTCCTGGTGACATTGATTTTCGATGGATTGAGAGTATGATGATCAGGAGGAAAAATGCCATGGGATTCAGGGGGTTCCCGAAACACGAAGGCGCGTGGCCGCCGACGTCTCGGGGTCGTCTGAAGCGTTTGGCGGGTATCCAGCCATCACCGATTCAGGAGGAGGTACCGATGAGAACCGCATTACCACTAGGGATCGTACTGGGCCTCGCGATGCTTGGCACGGGCTGCGGCGGGACCCTTCAGCTCATCCCCACCGTCGTGGTGTTAGAGAACGAGGAGGGTGACCGGATCATAATGGAGAAGAGCGGATTCACCATCAACCTGGCGCACAAGCCCTCCGACATCCTGGATATCGCATGGGCGGCCGTGAATAATTACAAGGACGATTTGAATGATCGATACGCCGACGGAAAGATCAAGAAGTCCTACTTCGAGGAGAAAGTCAAGGAAATTGATGAGCTGGCCCAGGATGTGAGCAAGAGGATCGGGAAAAAAAAGGGTTTTTTTTCCGGGATGTCCGACGAGGTACGTTCAGAGAAAGAGGCAAAAGCGATTATCGAAAATCTGGGACCGACTGAAAAAGATCAAAGAGTAGCCCATGGACCTGGATATCCTCATAGATCGTTTCGACGAAGACTCGGTCGTTGTGGTACGGTGCGTCGGCTCGATTGACGGGCATACCTTCGAAAAGCTGGACGATTCCCTCATGAACCTGCTGGCGTCCGGTGAGCGCTACATCATCGTCGACATGGCCCGCGTGCCGTACGTTTCCAGTGCCGGTATCGGCGTGCTGGTGGGGGCCCATCGGGAGGCAGAGCAGGCGGCCGGCGGCTTGGCCCTGATCAACCTTTCCCCGGACGTACGCGAGCTTTTCAGGTCGACGAAGCTCGATGCCCTCTTCACCATCACCGATGTCAAGGAAGAGGCATTAAGAAAGCTGAGCATCCCGGGATGGGCGGACGAAACTCCTGAAAGACAATCATGATCTCGAACGGCAGTCGTCATCGCTTGACTCGCCCATGGTATCTTCCGTCATGACCTCCGAATACCACCAGCTCTGGGGCGACTGCCACACCCACTCCGACTGGAGCGACGGGCTCTATCCCGTAGCAGAGCAGACAAAGTTCTTCGCCGCCTTCGGAAACGACTTTCGCTTCCAGACGGATCACATGTTCGTCGTGGTGCCTGACGGCCGGCCGTGCGAAAAGGGACTTCATTCGACGGACTGGCCCCGGTACATCGAAGACTGCCGGGCCGGCACCACCGACACACATCTATGCATTCCGGCCGTGGAACTGGGCTGGAGGTTCGGACCCTCCGGAAAGGCGCCGGGTGTCTGGTTCGATACCAAACTGTATCCGGATGGCGGTGCTGTTCCGGACGAGTCATTTTTCAGGGATAAGAGTTGGCCGGAAGCCCTTGCCGCCGCCAAAGAGGCGGGGTACGGCGTTGTGGTGGCGCACGTCGATCAGGGCGCTCCGTTGGATAAGCTTACCGGAGAGGAGACCTGCGGCATCGAGATGAGGGCGGATATAGAGGAGACCCGCTCGC
>JADFGU010000174.1 GCA_022567535.1 Planctomycetota bacterium
ACTCCACGACGCGTACGAAGAACTCGGCGACCTGGAGTCGGCCAAGGCCTGGGCCGTTCGGGCTTTGGACTTGAACTCGCAGCTCGCATTGGATCCGCTGATCGGGCTGACCGAACGAGAGCGCCAGCGTCTGGAGCGAGCGGCACAGCGCCCTTGACGCCCGCAAGCGGCGGCGTACCATTGTCTGCACGGCATGGTGTTCGGTCGGTGTGTGGCCAAATCCATGATCTTGCGCTTGAATCGGCTGCTCTACATGCCGATCTGGGCAATGGCCGTGCGGAGCCCGGTTGACCCGGTCCAGGAGTTTTCCATGGACGATCAGGACAAAGCGGGGCCCGGCTGAGATCATTCGCTCCGCGCGTTGGTCTCAGCCGCGGAGCCCCATCAGACAACCAGCAGACGTGGGCTCGCCCCGACGATCGGTCGCAACGCCGTCCGACGCGGCGGGGTCGGGTCTGAGTTCAGGGCAAGCGTTCGGACATCCGCGGTGGACCGGACGCCCCAGGCATCCCCGCTCGAAACAGTTTCGGGCGACAGCGAGCGAAGTCCGCGGCCGATAGAAACGAGCCCCGTCGAACGAGGGCGCCGTAGGAAGAAGCCTGAGACGAAGCATGCCGACCGATCTGAAATACACGAGGAACATCGGGATCTGCGCCCACATCGACGCGGGCAAGACCACCGTGACCGAGCGCGTCCTGTTCTACACTGGCAAGAACTACAAGATGGGCGAGGTTCACGAGGGCACCGCGACCATGGACTTCCTCGCCGAGGAGCAGGAGCGCGGCATCACGATCCAGGCCGCCGCCACCACCTGCCCGTGGGAGCGCAACGGCCGGATGTACCAGATCAACCTGATCGACACGCCCGGGCACGTGGACTTCACCATCGAGGTCGAGCGCTCGCTCCGCGTGCTGGACGGCGCCATCGCGGTGTTCGACGGCAAGGAGGGCGTCGAGGCCCAGTCCGAAACCGTCTGGCGCCAGGCGGACCGATACCACGTCCCGAGAATCTGCTTCATCAACAAGATGGACAAGCTCGGCGCTGATTTCGAGTTCAGCTTCGCGAGCATCCGTTCGCGCCTGGGCGCCAACCCGATCGCGGTCCAGTACCCGATCGGCGCGGGCAACGCGTTCGAGGGCATCATCGACCTGATCAAGATGGTCGCGTACTACTTCGACGCCGACGAGAGGGGCGCCATCGTCACCGAGAAGCCCATCCCCGACTCGCTGCTCGCGACGGCCGAGCGCTGGCGACATGATCTCGTCGAGAACGCCGCGGAGTGCGACGACGCCCTGATGGAGAAATACGTCGCCGACGAGGAGATCTCGCAGGATGAGTTGCGGGCGGCGGTCCGCAAGGGCACGCTCAGCCACGCGTGCACACCTGTGCTGTGCGGGGCGGCGCTACGGAACATCGGCGTGCAGCGCCTCCTCGACGCCGCCATCGATTATCTCCCCGCGCCGACGGAAGTCCCGGACATCCGGGGCGTGAAGCCTCGCGACCCGGGCACGGAACTCACGCGCGCCAGCGATGCCGATGCCCCGTTCTCCGCCCTCGTGTTCAAGGTCGTCTCCGACTCGCACGGCGATCTGACGTACCTGCGGATCTACTCCGGCACGCTCCGCAAGGGAAGCCGCGTGCTCAACCCCGTGAATAACCGGCGCGAGAACATCAGTCGGATCTTCGAGATGCACGCCAAGGACCGGATCTCGCTGGAAGAGGCCGGCGCCGGCAAGATCGTCGCCGTCATCGGCATCAAGGCGTCCTACACCGGCGACACGCTGTGCGATCCGAACGACCCGATCGTGCTCGAGCGCATGACGTTCCCCGAGCCGGTGATCTCGATGGCCATCGAGCCCAACACCAACGACGACAAACGTCGGCTGTCCGAGGCGCTGGCCACGATCCGCCGCGAGGATCCTTCGTTCCACTCACACTTCGACGACGAGACCGGACAGACGATCATCGCCGGCATGGGCGAGCTGCACCTCGAGATCATCAAGAACAAGCTGATCCGCGACATGAAGGTCGGCGTGAACGTCGGCAAGCCGCGCGTCTCATATCGCGAGGCGATCCAGGGGCCCGCCCACAACGTCCGCGGAAAGTTCGTCAAGCAGACCGGAGGCCGGGGACAGTACGGCGACGTCACCATCAACATCGAGCCCTTCGACGCCGAGCAGGCCAAGGCGCAGGAGCTCGACTACAGCGACAACGTCGCGTTCGAGAACGCCATCGTCGGCGGGGCCATCCCCAAGGAGTTCATCTCCTCGGTCGAGACCGGCGTGCGGCAGACCGCGATCTCGGGCGTGACGGCCGGGTACCCGCTCATCGACATCAAGGTCACGCTCATCGACGGCTCGTCGCACGCGGTGGACTCCTCGCAGGTCGCCTTCGAGCAGGCCGGCCGACTGGCGCTCCGAGAGGCCGTCGCCAGGGCCGGTTCCGTCCTCCTCGAACCCATCATGAAGGTCGTCGTCATCACGCCCGAGCAGTATCTGGGCGCCCTCACCGGCGACCTGAGCGCCCGACGGGGGATGATCGTCGATACCGAAAACCGTGGACTCATCAAGGCCATCAACTGCGAGATCCCGCTCTCGGAGATGTTCGGCTACTCGACGATCCTGCGGGGGCTCTCGCAGGGGCGTGCGACGTCCACGATGGAGTTCCTGGCCTACCGCCCCATGCCGAGCACCCTTATGAAGGAAGTCCTGGCCCAGGGGTGATTCCGACCGAGGGTCTCTCTTGCGGAACTGAAGCCACGGGGCTACCTTGACGAAATATCGATGGCGCCGGTGCGAGCCCCCGGATCGGCTCCGCGCCGGTCGGCTGGTTCGAGGAGTCCGCCCATGCACGATCGCTACAAGACGATTCTGCTCTTCGGCGCGCCCGGATCGGGCAAGGGCACACAGGGCAAGATCCTCGGCCAGATCCCCGGGTTCTATCACCTGTCGTGCGGCGAGGTCTTTCGAAGTCTCGACATCCACTCCGAGCTGGGCAAGGTCTTCTACGAGTACTCCTCTCGCGGCGAGCTTGTGCCCGACGACGTCACCGTCCGCATGTGGGCTGCGAACATCAACGCTCAGACCATCCTGGGCCGCTACAAGCCGCACGAAGACGTGCTCGTTCTCGACGGGATTCCTCGCAACGTCAATCAGTCCAGACTCATGCGCGAGCGCATCGACGTGCTGGAGATCGTGCATCTGGTCTGCCGCGACAAGGAGGCCATGATGAAACGCCTCCGCCGCAGGGCGCTCAAGGAGAACCGGACCGACGATGCCCGCGAGAGCGTCATCACCCGGCGCTGGCAGGTCTATGAGGAAGAGACCTTCCCCGTGCTCGCGCTGTACCCTGGGGAGATCATCCACGAGGTGGACGCGGTCGGCTCACCCGCCGACGTGCTCCAGCACGTGCTCGAAGCCGTGGTTCCGGTCCAGGAAACGCACTTCCAGAACGCGCTGGACGCCGAGTGACCGGCCTCTCGTTCCAGTTGGGGCGAAAGTTGACGGAAAGCCAGACCAGGCGGGCCCAACTCGCCAGAGGCGGCTCACATCGAGTATGATCCCAGCATGACTCGTGCACGAAACGCCTTCACGCTCATCGAACTGCTCGTCGTCATCGCCATCATCGCCGTGCTCATCGGCATCCTGCTGCCCGCGCTGGGACAGGCGCGACTGACCGCAAAGACCACGGTCTGCGGCACGAGGCTCCAGCAGCTCGGCATCGCGCTCAACCTGTACGAGAACGACTTCGATCGTCATCTGCCGCAGATGCTCGGCCCGAACTTCACGGGAGGTCAGACCGTGATCGGGGCGCTCTTCGGCGGGAAGAAGGGCACGCTGCCTTTCTTCGGAATCAGCACCTTCGGCCCTTCGTCACGCCCGCTGAACTCCTATGTGACCGACACGGTGTTCGAGCCGGACGAGAACGGCGGCAACGCCGAGATCACTCCGTTCGAATCCCCCTCCGATGAGGGTATCACGAACACCGGCATCCCGATCCCCGGCTTTGAGCGCGCCGACTTGATGTACGACCTGATCGGGTCCAGCTATACGCTCAACGACCACGCGCTGGATCTGAACCCGTTGGGCGACGATGTTCCGACCCTCGTCCCCGCCGACGGCGGCCGCATGCCATACGTTCTCGACACCACCAGGACCTGGGTGCTCGCCTCGCACACGATCTACAACCACGACGACGACGCGGACCGCGGCATGTACTGGTACGGCAGCGAGCAGGGGCGCGTCGCGCGGGCCAACCTGCTCTTCCTCGACTCGCACGTGAGAACGGCTGTTGACGTCCCGAACATCCCCGGCGAGGTCGAGAACACCACACCAGACTACACGTTCCTGCCCACGCCGGACTGGATCCGGTAGACGCGGCCCGCGCTATCCGCCGCATTATCCGCCGCGGTTGCGCTGGTCAGCGGCGCGCTGCGCTTTCGAGACGGCGTGGAAACTGATCGCCTGCTGCGCCCGCTCGGGAGATTCGGGGAGCATCAGCCACCCCCAGAACCCCGGCGATCCGTAGCTCCGCACCGTCGTCGGCGGGTGGAACTGAAACGCGAACGGGATGACCCGGTCCGAATCATCGATGTTGCCGAAATGATCGAGCGGTCGGTTCCAAAAGTCGTCGCGGAACGGGTTGCGGTTCCGGTCGTTCCACATTTCGACGATGTCCACCGGCACCCAGACGACGCCATCGATCTTGGGGTCGTACAGCGCGAACTCGACCCACGCGCGGAACTTGTTCTCCTTTTTCCCCCGCCTGAGAAACTCGTCTTCATCCTCGTTCACGTCCCACCCGATGACCGTGCGGGCCGGAATCCCGGCGCGCCGATACACCGACGCGAGCAGGCAGACCATCTCGAACTCGTTGCCGCGCTCCGTGCTCGCGATGACCGGCACGCCACGCAGCGCCACGCCCTCGAGCTCCCCGAGGCGATTGAAGCCCACCCCGATGCCCGCGATCTGCTGCACATGGCCGACCACCTCGCGCGCCAGCACCTTCGCCGCCACGACCGGATGGACCTTCTTGGTGTCGCCCTTGGTCCATTTCTTGACCAGCCGATCGATGTTCTTCATGTCGTAGGGCCTGCTGCCCGAGGCGTAGTCCACGAACATCTGCGGCTCGAAGCTGGACGCGGCGTCCGGGGGCCACTGGTTCGGCCAGATCGCTCGCGCCGCCGCCTCTTCGTTGAATCGCACCCGCGAGCACGTCACCGGGAGCTGGATCTTGAGTTCAAGCTCGCGCCCTGTCATCCTGGTGATCCCCCACTTGCCCAGCCGGGTTCCCGAGTGATACCCCGCGAGGTACCCCTTGAAGGCGTCGTCGATGACCCGGTCGTCGAACGTCAGCACGCTCGTGACGCCGCGGTCGCTGAGCTCGCTGGTCGACGATTTCTGAATCACCGGAAAGACGACCGCCGTCTGATCAAAGCTCCACACG
>JADFGU010000175.1 GCA_022567535.1 Planctomycetota bacterium
GCCACCTGGTTGAGCAAGCCATAGAGGCTCCCACGCGTAAATAGCGGTTGGCCGTCGTGGTGCATCATCATGGGCATCGGGCAGATACCGATCTTGTTCATAAGGGCGAACAAATCTGTCGTCTTGTTGACGGACTGGCCCTTCTTGATGAGTGTCGAAGTGAGATCCTCGATACCCAGCCAAACTGCCCGTAAGCCGGATCTCCTTGCGGGCCTCAGCAGGTCACGATTCTTCCAGGTATCGAACTCGGTTGCTTCCGTTCCCCATCGAACCGCCTTCCGAAGCGGCCGGCCGGCGATCGTCGCGCGTGACATCGTCTCGAACATCTGCTCCACCGCCGGGCGATTGTTGAAGAAGTTGTCGTCCGTACTGAAGAAGAACCGGATGCCCAGCTGCTCGCGTAGCTGGCGCATCTCGGCCACGATTCGTTCACCACTCTTGTGCCGGTAGGTCCGCTGGTTGTAGGCCGGAATCGGGCAGTAATCGCAATTGAACTTACAGCCATGCGAAATGGACAACGAACCGATCGGCGAATAGCGCCTGACACGCGAGGCGGGCAGCGGCTGAGATTTGAGGCCCGGTCCGCGATGCGGACGTTCCAGCAGCGTGAACCCGATCAACGGGTGCGGCATCTCGTCTAAGTTCCGAACGAGTCGCTGAATTCCCGTGGTGACCAGAGGGGCATCGAGATGATGGTCCCTACGGTACACCAATCCTGGGACTTCCACCAGCGCTCCGTCGCGGCGAGCACATCGTCTTCGTTCAGCCGCCACAGTCTTCGCGCGCGGTCATAGACGAGTCGGTCGGCGTTGTCTGAGAAAATGCCGCCGAGCGCGTGAAGCTCGGTGAGCAGCGATTCGATGCGAATCTCGTCGTTTCGATGCACCGCGATCTGGAGCCGGCGGTAGGTAAGCTCCGGCCGAAGATAGGACAGCTCGATCCCGCTCTGGGCGGCGGTGCCGTCGAGGATCTGCAGCGCGGCCTGGGCACGCTCCAGGTCGGGCCCGGAGGACCGCAGCAGCGCGTCGAGGATCTGGCGCACATGACCGATGACGCGCGAGGCTGCCTCGAGCGATTCGTCCTTGTCCGCGGAGGTGATGAGTCTCCTGTCCAGGGCGAGCACCTGCTCGGCGATGGTCACGAACTGGAGCGCGGCAAAGTCGCGGTCGGACACGTCGGCCCGTCGAAAGATCCTGTACAGGAGCTGGGCCGCGTGGCGACGCGCGGATTCGTACAACGGCGAGTCGGACTCCACGCCGAGCAGGATCTCGACGGCTCGCTCGTCGGACATGGCGCCGGCGCGGCTCAGCAGCAGCTTCGCGGCGCGCTCGCCGCTGGGGTAGGACTGGAGGTAGAGCGTGGTGAGGCGTTCGAGTTCTGGCGACAGCGAGGTCCGGCCGCGCTCGACCGCACGATCCAGAGCGATGACGACCAGCCAGAGCGCTTCTTCCGCCTGGGCGGGGTTTGGCGCGTCGGCGTGGGCGGCTTCGAGCAGGGCGGCGGCCTCCTCGAACTCGCCCGCGTAGAACAACGACAGCCCCTGGAGAAGCCTGGCGTTGCCGAGCTGTTCCGCGAACTGCTGAGCGTCGTCCGTCCCGATCGCCGCCGCGATGATGTTCGCGGCCTCTCGATACTTGATGCGCACGGCGTCGCTCGATGAGGGTTCGTCGTGGGGATCGGCGGTGTCGGCGTGGAGCGCTCGAGCGTGCTGGAAGGATTGGAGCCCGCGAACATAGTTGACGATGAACCCGTGCTCGCCGAGCTGGGCGGTGCCGAACTGAGCCGCCAGATCAAGCACATGCGAGACCTCCCCAGTAGAGACGAGATCGGACAGAGACTCGCGTGCGATTTCTTCGAGCAGCGGGCGCACACGTTCGGGGAGCCCGCGCCTGCCGAGTGCGTCCAGGACATAGACGGCGGCCAGCCGAGCCTCGCGCACGGGCAGCACGCCGTTCTCGGATCGGCGCCGCATCCGGTCCAGGCGCCAGTTTAGATCGGCCCATCGCCGCGAGTCGGCCAGGACGGTGAGTCTTCGGGGGAAGAGCTGTTCGCGCACGGCATCGGGCAGCTCGTCGGCGCGTTCAAGAAGATCGAGCCAGCGTTCGGCGGCGCCGGCGTTGGACCGGAGCCCCTCGCACAGCGCAGCACCCATGGCCGCACGCGCGACGTGCTCGAAGCGGAACAGCCTCTCAGACGCGCGGTCAACGCTGGCCTGATTGCCGCCGGAGGAGTTGAGCAGCCACCCGAAGTGGCGCAGCGCCTCGTCGGCGTGCGCCTGGCCGCCGCTGAGCAGGGCTACGTAGTAACTCGACCACCCGGCGTAGTACATCGCGAGCGAGCGGATGCGGCGTGCGTCGGCCAGCTGCGGGCGAATGAGTCTCAGATCCTCCTCGCGGGCACTTTGCTCACGACGTTCGAGCACCTCGACGGAGCGATTGGCCCTGGAGCCGATGTCCTGGAAGAGCGCACCGACGGACCGCATGGTTCGCTCGGCCTCCTGGGCCTCGGCGGGCGAGACGAGTCGGAGCCGATCGCGTTCGGCGACGCGTTCGGCGGAGAGGTAGGTCGCCTTGGCGAGGCTGAGACGCAGATCGGGCGAGTCGGCCTGGGGCACCTGCTCCAGGAGCGTTCGACTGAGGTTTTCGAGCCTTCGGCGGCGGGGCGCATCCGGGTCCGCATCGAGCATCTCGACGTAGAGGCGTCCGAGGCGCGTGGCGATCTCGCCGCGCCGCGGCTTTGGCGACCGGTCGAGTTGATCGCGAAAGTGAGCGGCCAGCAGCTCGGTGAGACCCATCTCGGTCAGGTAGACCTCGAGTTGACGATCGGCTACGTCGCCGACATCGGCGCGACGACCCTGCGCACGCGCCACCTGCGCGCCGACCCATAGCGCGGACACCAATGCGAGCGCGATCGCCGCATGGCGGCGCCCGTGCGCGAGCTTCGCGTCACCGGGCCGGAACATACGTCACCCTCGAAAAGCCCGCGTCTTTGCACGCCTGCAGCGCCGCGGCGGTTGCCCGGACGGGGGCGCGACCCTCGACCTTGACAAAGACGCCGCTCTCCTTGGGAAGTTGCACGAGCAGCTGGGTGAGTTCGCGCTTGGTCCGCATGACCCGCTCGCCCATGATGAACACCACGGCGCCATCGACGACATCGACGAGGACGACCTGCGGCTGCAGGTCGGCGGCGCGTCCGGACTTGCTCTCGGTCTGGAGCGCCGACGAGAGCCTCGACTCGCTGGGCGTCATGGAGGAGGTGACCATGAAATAGATCAGCAGCAGAAAGACAACGTCGATGAGGGGCGTCATCGGCAGCAAAGCCCGCTTGGCGCCCGCTCGCTCGAGTTTGTTCGCGACGAATCTCACGTGGGCGCTCCGTTCAGCCCGGGCCGATCTGGTCGGCGGTGCCAAGAATGATGCGGCGGACGCCCATATCGACCAGGCGCGTCGCCAGCCGGTTTACAAATGTCATGGGGCAGTCCCGATGGGCTCGGACGAGGATGGAGAGATCGCCCGGGGTGCTGGACCGGTCGATCTCGACCTGCACCTTCCGGATGAGGGCATCGAAGGCGATGACCTCGCGCTCGGCGAGGTACGTGCCGTCGGCCCGGATATCGACCACGATCTCGGCGACGGTGTGCGCTCGCTGCTCGTCGCCGGGCTGGTCGGGCAGGTCGATTGGCGTGCGGGTGGCCTGCGCGAACTGGGCGGTGTACATGAAGAAGATGATGAGCTGAAACACAACGTCAATCATGGGCGTCATGTCGAAGCCGTGCCTGCGCTTGCTGGATGGGCGCGTGAAGTTCATGGTGCCGGCGTTCCCTTGACCGAGGCTGGCTGAGCAGCGCCGGGCGCGGGACGGCGGGTCTGCGCGCCGGGCTTGGAGGGGGCTTTGTTCGGCGAAGCGGATTCGAGGTGGGCGGAGATGTCCTCGGTGAGATCGGCGACGGAACTGGCCAGCGAATCGATCCGGTTTCGCAGGAACGAGAAGACGGCGGTCGCGGGGATCGCCACGATGAGCCCGAGCACGGTGGTGATGAGGGCGATGGAGATGCTCCCAGCGAGCTCGTCGGGCCTGGCAAACCCGCCCTCGGTGGTGCTGATTGTCTCGAAGGCGCTGACCATGCCCACGACGGTTCCGAGCAGGCCCAGCATTGGGGCCACCGCCGCGATCAACCCGATCGCGTCAACCGCGCGGTAGAGCCTTGCGACCTGCTCCTGACCGGCCTCTTCGAGAGCGCTTCGAAGTTCGAGGAACCCGAATGGGGAGCGTGAGCACCGGGCCAGGGCCGAAGCGAACATGCGCGTCAGAAAGCAGTCATTTGCGGGGTTGCGGCAGTAGGCGAGCGCTCCCTTGACGTCGCCGGTCTCGAGCAGGCCGTCCAGCTCGCTCACAACGTCGCCGGGTGCGAGTTTCGACTCGCGGATCTGGATCAGGTGAAAGATGATGAGACCGACCAGGACGAACGACAGCCCGATGATCGTGTATCCGATGGGCCCGCCCGAGAGGATGTGGTCGAGCAGCGACTTGGTTTCAGGCGGAGGATCAACCGTGGCGCCGGCCGGCTGAACCGCCGCGAATGAGAGAGCGAGTTGCACGGAAGTGATCATCGTGTGGTTCACCTTATCGGGGCGGTGTCCGGTCGCGGATGCGTTGCCAGTCCATGACGGGGTGATTGGCGTACCGTTCGATCAGCCGGAGGTGCAGGCGATCGGCGGTGGATGCGTCGTCGAGCTCATCCATCGTCACGACAGCTTCACCCAGCGCCAGGCCCGCGAGGTAGGGATGCGTGTCGGCGAGCGTGGCCGGGAGGTACAGCAGCTGCACAACGCCGCGGCGCTGGAGGTCAGGGTCTGTTTCATGCGTCAGTGATCGTCCGATGGCGCAGCGCACCCACGCCTGCTCCCAGCGCGGAGCGTCCGGCGTGAGCCTCTGCTTCAATCGGCCGCGGGCCAGGGCGCGTTCGTCACGGTCGCCGACACGAGCGAGCACAATCAGTTCTACAAGCTCGACGCCTCGTGCGAACCGGGCGTCCCCGGTCGAAGACCCGGGCCGACGGTCGGCAAGGATCTGGTCATTGTCCCAGCCGGCCTCGATGCGTGCGGCGGCACGGTAGAGGTGTGCGAGCCGACCCTGCGAGGTGGCCGGGTCGGCTGAGTCCAGGTCATTGGCGGCAAACGCCTGCACCGCGGGCCAATCAACCCACAGCGGGGGAAGGGCCGGCGCGAGGCCAGTGCGCGCGTCAACGATCGGTTGGCCCGAATCGTCGGTCGGACCTTCGAGATCGGCGTCGGTAGCGAGCAGTTGCAGCCAGGGTTGCACCGCGGCGATCTGTGCGCCGCGCTGCAGCCTCGCGTTGAGCAGGCCGGCCCAGACCATCTCGGCCGTGGGACCCTCACGCCCGACGTACTCACGAGCCGCCCGTTCTCCG
>JADFGU010000176.1 GCA_022567535.1 Planctomycetota bacterium
TTCGCGTACGGGTCGCAACTGTCCTCGGGCGCCGGTCATACAGCCGGCGTGCTCGCGGGGCTCAAGCCCGGCACCTCAGGGGAGAACTACATTTCCATTCAAAACAGCGGTTCCACCGTCGCCGTTGTCAGTTTCGAGTTTCACACTACGAGCGGGGGCACAATCCTGTTTTCGAAGATTGTGCCGGCGGGTTCGCGTGGGGAAGTGAATCTGTTGACGGATGTGCCACCAAGCTTGCCGGCGGGCGAGTTTGTATCGGCCCGCTATTCGAGCGTCGGCAGCCCGGTGAGCGTGCAATTCGTCGCGACGAACGGCCTGGACACGGTCTCGACGGCGTTCGCCCCGCGGGCCGCCAACTTCTGGACCTTCGCCGGCGGCAGCTTCGACGCCAACGATCCGGGTTCGTCCGAGGTTATCTCCGTCTTCAATCCGTACAAGAACGCCGGCTTCGAGATGTGGCTGATCGTGAAGTACTACTTCTCCGACGGCACGTCGACGACCCTGCCGCTGACTTCGTTCCGGATCAACTCGGGCGAGCGTGTGGACCTGGACCTCTCGGACCCGCCATTCGCCGCGGTCCGCACCAAGATCCAGTCCGATCCGCAGTTCAGCACGTACTCGGTGTCGGTGATCGCACAGTTCGTCACGTCGCCCGGCGGCCCGGTGTTCCCATCCGTGGTGGCGCAGATGACGCAGATCAAGGGCGGCTCAAGCAACAGCTCGACGACGATGGGAGTGCCGCTGACCGACGGGAACTACCTCCTGCTGACCGATCCGGTGTTCTCAAGCTCGGGGGTGTAGGGCGGATCACACCCGGTCCGCGGGTTTGGGCGGCGGTGCGAACCGGCGCATGAGTGCGAGCGAGGCCAGCACGCCCGCGGCCATGGGGCGAGGAAGTCGGTCGATCCACCGGCGCAGTGCGTGGTGCAGCCGAACCGCCGTCATCCGCTCGTACGACTCGCGCACCGAGTACAGCACTTGGTGCGAGATCGGATACCCGGTCTCGTCGATCCAGTTGGCGTCGAACCTGCGGAGCATGACGTTGGATCTGACGGCTGCCTCGTGGCCAAGGCGGTCGTACAAAACTCGGTGGTTGTCGATCAGTCTGCGGTAGATCTGCTCGTGCTTGGCGATGGCGCGGTGGACCATGGTGTCGGTGCTGTGCCGGCGCCAGACGTACACCGGCGTGCGCACGCGCACACCCCGCCAGCCGCGCGAGGCGAAACGAAGCCACATGTCCCAGTCCTCGTACCCGTCGGTCATGGATTCGTCGAAGCCGCCGACGGCCTCGAAGCGGTCGCGGCGCACAAGACAGGTCACTGGCTGGGTATTGGTGATCATGAGCAGGATGGGATCCCAGTCGGCGACGCGCCAGACGCCCCGGCCCAGCTCGGCCAGCTGCTGCTGCCCGAAGGCGTGGCTGAGGTCTGCGTCGCGTCCGGCGCGCTCTTCGGCTTCGACGGCGGCGGCGAGCGTCGCCACGGCGCCCGGAAGCAGCCAGTCGTCTGCGTCCAGGAACATGACATACCGCGATTGCGCGCCCGCGGCCCCGACGTTGCGCGCGCCGGGCAGGCCCGCGTTGCGCTGGTGGAGCACATCGACACGCGGGCCACGGCAGGCGTCACAGTCGCGGGGCGATCGCCCGTCCGTAGAGCCGTCGTCGACGACGACCACACGGACGTCGGCGTCGGCTTGATCGAGCGCAGACCGCACGGCGGCGCGCACGAATCGCCCGTGGTTGTAGCACGGGACCACCACCGTCGTCGAGCGGTCGGGATGTTCCTCGCCGGGCGTCATGCCGAATGCAGCCGATCCGTGGGCAGATCATCGGGGAGCATTCGTCGTGGGCTCGGGGCGGCGTTTCGCACCGCGATGATCGCGCGCTCGCACAGCCGACCCAGCGGCGCCGGCATCAGGCGGATGAGCCGATGCACGAGATGGTGGAGACGGACCGCAACCATCTGTTCGTACTCCTCGGGGGCGCGCCGCAACGCCCGGAGGGGGATGGGTTCGCCGGTCTCGTCGATCCAGTTGGCGTCGAATCGCCGCAGCATCATGTTCGAGCGAACCAGCAGGTCGGTCTGCCGCTGCGCAAACAGCTCGCGGTGGTTCTCCATGATGCGGCGGTACAGGGCCTCGTGGTTGTGAATGACCTGCATGACCATGGTGTCGTGGCTGTGGCGGCGCCAGACGAAGAGCGGCTCGCGAACGCGCACACCCCGCCAGCCACGTTCGACGAACTTGAGCCAGAAGTCCCAGTCCTCGTACCCCGCGGTCATGGACTCGTCGAAGCCGCCGACAGCCTCGAAGCGGTCGCGGCGGACGAGCGCGGTGACGGGGTGCAGATTGGTGACCATGAGCGTGAGCGGATCCCACTCGGGGACGCGCCACACGCCGGTCCCGAGCTCGACCAGGCGCTCCTGGCAGTAGGCGTGGCTTACGTCGTCGCCGGCCCCGATGATCGCGTCGTAGAGATCGCGCACGAAGGTGGGTTCGATCCAGTCGTCGGCGTCGAGGAAGACGAGGTAGTCAGCTCGGTGTCGCTGCGCCTCGAGCGCTCCGCGATTTCGGGCGGCGGGCAGTCCCTTGTTCTGCTGGCGCACGACGGTGACGGCGTCGCTTTGGAGCGCGAGGCATGTCTGCGGCGTCGAGCCGTCGTCGGACCCGTCGTCGACGATGACCACATGGATGTCGGCGTCGCGCTGTCGAAGGCACGAGCCGACCGCTGCGGCCACGAACGCGCCGTGGTTGTAGCAGGGGATCACGATCGAGACGATGGGTGTGCTCACGGGTGCTCCCGGCCCGCGTGCGGCGTGCGGACGGCGTGGGCCTCGCGCCTCGACGGCGCCCTCCCGGTGGGCGGCGACCCTCCGGGCGGCACAAGGATATGCCGGCGCGTCCCTCGGCGGGTCCGCCGTCGCGGCCAATAATGCACACATGGAACGCAGATCCTTCTGGAGTTTCGCGGCCCGGATGATGCGCTACCGGTGGCTCCTGCTGACGGCGGTCCTGTGCGCGCTGGTCTCGGCGGGCGGACTGGGCGCGGGCTTCCTGGGCGTCAAGCCGGTGCTGGAGATCGTCGTTGGAGAGCCACTGCTGGACGACGCGGGCGAGCGCCTTCTCAAGGCGGACGGCACGCTGGCCGAGCGCGATCTTGCCTACTTCGCGCATCAGTTCAACTCGATCGCGCCCGCGGCGCTCATGGTGCCTCAGCAGTGGATCGCGCGGCTGCCCACCGGCGAGTTCACCGCGGTGATGTGGATCATGGTCGGGCTTGCCGGGCTGACGCTCATGGGCGGGGCGGCGAACTTCGGGCACCAGTACTTCGCGCTCACCGTCGTCCATCGGACCATCACCAACATCCGGCGCGAGTCGTTCCACAACGTCATCCGCCAGCCGCTCAAGATCGTCCTGGCCGACGGGACCTCCGACACGGTGAGCCGAATCGTCAACGACTCGAACGCGTTGATGACCGGATTCACCGCCCTGGTGTCAAAGTCGCTGGCGCAGACGAGCAAGGGCATGGCGGCGTTCATCGCGGCCCTGATCATCGACTGGAGACTGCCCGTGGCGGTCGTGCCGATGTCGATCATTCTGTACATCATCATCCGGCGGCTGGGCAAGCGTATCCGGCGTGCGTCGCGATCGGCGCTGCAATCTCAGAGCAGGCTGCTGGGCGCGACGAATGAGGCTCTGCAGGGCCTGCGCGTCGTGAAGGTGCACACGACCGAGCGGTACGAGGCGGGGCGGTTTCATCGGTTGAACAAGCAGGTCATGCGCCAGTTGCTCAAGGCGCGGACGGCGCGGGCGCTGTCGAGCCCGCTGGTCGAGGTTCTGTCGGTGCTGGCGCTGGGAGCGGTGACGATCGTGGCGACGAGGCTGATTCTGACGGGGTTCCTGGAGCCGGCGAACTTCGCGGTTTCCATCGCGGCGCTGTTTGCAGCCGGCGCGTCGCTCAAGCCGCTTGCAGGGCTTTACAACGACATACAGGCAGCGGAGCCGGCGGCCCGGCGCCTGGCCGAACTCCTCGCGCGCAACCCCGAGCCGGGCCACGCTGTCGGCATGCCAAAGCTCCCCAGGCACGAGAAGTCAATCCGGTTCGAGCAGGTGACGTTTACCTATCCCAGGGCCGCGATCCCGGCGATCAAGAACATCGATCTGGTGATCCGGCACGGCGAGACGGTGGCGATTGTGGGGCCCAACGGCTCGGGCAAGACCACGCTGCTGGCGCTCGTGCCCAGGTTGTTCGATCCTGACGAGCCGACCGACGGCGAGGCCCACGGGCGCGTGCTGCTGGACGGGCGCGACATCCGCGATTACTCGGTGCGCTCGCTTCGGCGTCAGATCGGGGTGGTCACGCAGGAGACGATCCTGTTCAGCGGGACGATCCGCTCCAACATCGCCTACGGCGCGGAGGGCGTGACGGAGGAGAAGATCGTACGGGCCGCCACTCGGGCCCGCGCCCACGAGTTCATCGAGAAGATGTCCGGCGGGTACGACACGATCGTGGGCGAGCAGGGGCTGACGCTCTCGGGAGGTCAGCGGCAGCGGCTGGCCATCGCGCGCGCGGTGCTGCGCGACCCGGCGATCCTGATTCTCGACGAGGCCACGAGCATGATCGACGCCGACAGCGAGGCGAAGATCGCCGAGGCCATCGCCGACTTCAGCGATGGTCGAACCTGCCTGATCGTCGCGCACCGCCTGAGCACGGTGGTCAACGCGGACCGCATCATCGTGATGGACCAGGGCGAGATCGTCGATGAGGGCACGCACGAGCAGCTGCTGGACCGGTGCGAGACGTACCGGCTGATCGCGCGGACGCAGTTGGTCCGCGGCGCCCCGGTCGAGTGAACCTAACGCCCCCGCGGGTTGAGGAGACGCGCGTGCGCAAGCCAGGAACCGATGAGAACAACGTGCAGATGACCGACGTCGTGTGCGATTTCTGTCGCAGCGAGTGGACCGACGAGCGCCCCATGGTCGAGGGGCACCGGGGCAGCACCATCTGCGGGAAATGCCTCGCGACCGCGTACACGAGCGTCGTGCTCAACGACGACAACACCGCGCCGCCCGGCTTCACCTGCACGCTGTGCCTGGAGCAGCGCGACGACGCGGGTTGGCAGAGCCCGGCCCACGACGAGGCGGTCGTCTGCCGACGCTGCATCAAGCAGTCGGCCGGCGTGCTGCACAAGAGCGACGAATACAACTGGTCGCGGCCGAGCGTGTGAAGCGTGGTTGGACGCTTCCTGTTTTTCACACGGGCGCTCGAAGCGAAGCGCGAGGCGCGAGGCACGGGTGAGTCGAACGAGGCACGACCGGGAGGGAGTGCTTGGGGCGCAACCATCGCGATGTGGGTCGTCGAACTACCGCTCCCTTCCGGTCGCGGCTCGTACGGCGCGGTTGATCCGGATCGCAGCTCTCACATA
>JADFGU010000177.1 GCA_022567535.1 Planctomycetota bacterium
TTCCACTCCCACGTATCACCCACGAACTGCCGGAACCGCTCCTGACCGCCGAACAGCACGATCGCGCCGCACGCCGCGTCGTACGCCATCGCGTGGTAGTTACGCGGTGTGGGGCCGGTCGTGGCGCGCTGTGTCCATGCGTTTCCGTCCCACTCCCACGTGTCTCCCAGGTTGCTGGACCCGTCGTTGCCGCCGAACAGCACCACCACGCCGCGCGTCGAGTCGTAGGCCATGGCATGGCCGAAGCGCCCCGTCGGCCCGGCCCGAGTGCGCAGTGTCCAGGTGCTTCCCTCCCATTCCCAGGTCTCGCCATCACCGCCGAACAGCACAGTCACGCCGCGGGCGGCGTCGTGCGCCATCGCGAGCCAGGAGCGTGGTGACGGCCCGATCGCGGCCACTTGCGTCCACGTGTTCCCGTCCCACTCCCAGGTGTCTTCCAAGTGGTCGGGATGGTGCCACCCGCCGAACAGCACGGTCACGCCCCGCGCCGAGTCGTACGCCATCGCGTGCAGGTGACGCGGCGACGGGCCCGTCGTGGACCGCCGCTCCCACGTGCGCCCGTGGCGCTCCCACGTGTCGCCCTTGTCGTTGGCCCCGTCGAACGCGCCGAAGAGCACGGTGACACCACGCGCCGAGTCGTACACCATGGCGTGGCCGGCGCGCGGCGTCGGGCTCGTTGCCGGGCGTAGCGTCCACTCGGCGCCAGCCTGGGCTGCGACCGGCTGGCTGTCGCCCTGGGCGTGGGTTTGCGGGGTCGGGCCCGCGACGAAACCGGCCGCGGCCAGCGCGGCCCACGCGAAGACTTGTTTGCTGTGTGAACTCATGTCAGTGCTCCTTGAGCCGCCCGATGAGCACGCACTCACAAGCGTTCTGGAAGACCGTGCACATCAGCATTCGCCAACCCGCGATTATACCGGAAAAGGCCCCCGGATTGGTGCAGATTCCGGGGCGAGGAGGGCGATTGGGGACTATCTCAGTCCCGGCTTTGGGCCGATATCGGGGTGTGTACGGGGTCGGCGCCACGCTGCGCCACCCACCGCTGCCCGTCGTTGTCGCGCGCGGAGCAGACCCAGAGCGATGCTCCGTCGTCGCGAGTCCACTGGCAGAATCCGACGTGCAGCTACAAGTGGTCGCGGATGGCGTCGAGGATGTGGGAGGAGAGGGTGCTCACGGACACCCCGCAACAAACGCGTTCTGGAAGCAGAGGAAGTCGAAGATGTCGCAGGCCGGGTCGGGATCGCAATCGCAGGCGTAGGCCTCGCCGAGCACGAAGCTGTTCTGGAAGCAAAGGAAGTCGAAGATGTCCAGTGCGCCATTGCCGTCGCAGTCGGCGTAGCAAGGTGGATCCAACGTGATCGTGAACGACTCGCCGGCATTGTTGGTCAGCACTGCGGGCAGCGGCGTGAGCGCGTAGTCCGCCGCGTTGCTCGCGCTAGGTGCGCCGGCGGGGCCCTGAAAGAGCAAGCCATGTCCGGTTGTCGGCAGAGGCCCGGGCCACGGCGGGCCGAACTCTCCATCGGGGTCGTTGACAAGCAGCCCAGTCGTCGGGCCCGTGTAGTTGGCCCCGCCGTACGCGAGCGACCAGAAGACGGACCCGAAGTCGTCCTCGAACGTGATCCGTCCCGCGTCGAGGTACGAGGCCGGAATCGTGTTGTCGAAGACAAAGTCGGGCGTCACAGTGGGACTGGTGTGCGCGAGCATCCCCGGGCTGATGACGAGGACGCGATCGCCCAGCTCGCCGCCGGGGACTGAGGTCGTGAAGTCGATCAGCACAATCGGGTTCTGGCCCTGGGCGTCGTAGGCGACCAACCGAGCTTTGCCGACGAGGTTTTGAAAAGCGTCCCGCATCCGAAGCTGGACCGCCTGTGCGGTGGTGTCGCCGTTGACACCGGCGACGACCTGTTCGATCTGCATCAGATCAAACGTAACCGGCTCGGCGGCCGGAGCACCCCAAACAGAACCAAGACACATGACATGGACGGCAATTGCGAACATCGAGAGCTCCTCCGCGTCGTTAGAAAATGCGGGCGCAACATCCGCGCGCAACTGTCGTCAGATGTCGCACGCGTGGCCGAATCTTGCAACCGGCTGCGAAATCAGGGGCACCCCGCGACAAACGCATCCTGGAAACAAAGGAAGTCAAAGACGTCGCAGACGAGTTGGCCTGTGCTCGCGTCACAGCCGCAGGCGTAGGGCTCGCCGAGTACGAAGCTGTTCTGGAAGCAGAGGAAGTCGAAGATGTCGAGGGTGCCGCTGCCGTCACAGTCGGCGTAGCACTCAGGCGAGAGGCTGACATCCAGAACGACACCCGCGCCGCTGATCGACACAGTGTGCACCTGCGGCGTGAACCCGGCCGCGGAAAACTCGACGTTGTACACGCCCGCGGGTGGAAATGCGTGATAGCGCCCGAACGTCGCGTCGCTGCCATGACGTTCACCGCGCGTAAAGCCTACCTGCGTGAACGTGACCGACGCCTCGATCGGCGAGCCCCCCGCGTCGGTCACGTGCCCGCTGAGCGGCGCGGCCCGCTGGAAGAGCGCCAGCATCCCGGGCCAAACCAGCGCCGCCTCCTCCAGTGCGCTCGCGAACGGGGGCTGAAACTGCGTGGCTGTTTCCCAGAGATAGCTGTACGACCCCGTCGCCGATATATGGTACGCAAAGTCGCCCCCCAGGCAGCACGACCGTCGCGTGCTCCCGCCGTACCCCGAGGCGATCGACAACTGCACCGCCTCGTCGGACATAAACCCTGCCCACGGGTGATCCCAGCACCCGTACCCGTAGCGAACCTCTCGCCCCGATGAGTGCAGGTCCGCCACACGCGCGAAGCGACGCGCTTGCGAGAACAGGACCATCGTCTGCGTCTCAGGCTCCGACGCGGCGAACGGCCCGCTGTACACCTCCGACCACGGGTTGGAACTCCCCCCGCATTGACTCCACCCGAACGGGTAGTTCCGGTTCAGATCGACTCCGAACGAACCGTTGCCGTTGTTCCGTCGATTCTTCCGCCACATGTTGTTCGTCGTGAACACATACTCGTACCCGTCCGGGTTCCACGTCGGCACGATCCAGATGTCGTTGTTGTCGATCAGGTCCGTGAGAGCGGGGTCTGACCCGTAGCCGGTCGTGAGCCGCTCGATCACGTGCAGTGCGATCACCGGTGTGACGATCTCACGCGCATGGTGATTGCTGACCAGCAGCGACGCCGGCTCATCCTCGTCGATCCCCACGTTGTCCGAGATCCGCATCGCGAAGATGTGCCGGCCCTCGTGCGTCGGCGGGGCGCCGAGCTCCGTCGTCAGGTCCACCACGCGCGCGATCCCCGGGTGCGCCGCCGCCGTCGCGTTCATGCTCGACACGATCTCGCTCAGCGTCGGGTACTCCGGCGGCTCGGGACGGCCCGACCCCCGCGCCCGCTGAATCTCGGCGAAGGGGCGGGACCGCTCGATAACGGTTGGCTTCAATCCCCAGGAACGCAGGTCCGCCAAATCCGTTCCCGAGACAACGAGCTCCACGGCCCGGTCCGCGTCGCCGGCCACCCACGCCTCGAATCCTGCCGACTCGAGCATCCCGATCACCGCGGCCGGACGATCCGCCTCGACGTGCACGCGAAACAGAGGCTGGGCGTGCGCCCTCACCGACGCAAAGACGATCGTCGAGAGAATCCAGTGGCCGAGCTTCATGTGATACCTCCTTCAGCCCACCGGGGCCGAGTCCCGCCGCACCAACACGCTTCGACGCCCGACCGGCCACAGTTCCGCACACTTCTGCCGAACCCGCGGGTCCGGTGCCATCCGAGCCTACCGGCACCCGCTAACGAACGCATTCTGGAAACAGAGGAAATCGAACACGTCGCGGACGCCGTGTCTTTCACTCGTCGCCTCATTCTGCACCTCCGGGCTCCGAGGGACCCAGACTCCCGCCCACGGATCCACACCAGTCTACCGCGCGTGAATCGCGACACAAGACCCATCCTCGCCACGCAGACGAGAGTGGCTCTTGGGGCTCTGTGGGCGGGTAGCGTGGAATGGCCGGTCGGCGGCTCAATAGAGGGGCGATTCGCGGCTCAATGACCCATTTCTGGGTCGCTGCACCCATCGGCTGTACACTTGAACGCCGTGCACACGGGCGGGAGGGATGGCGAACGGAAGGAGATCGCCATGACCGTTGAAGAACGACTCGATCGACTTGAAAGACAGAACCGACGGCTGAAGGCCGGACTGGCTTCGCTTCTCGTGGCGGCGGTGGCAGCCGGTCTTGTTGGCTTCGCCCGCCAGGACTCGATCCCAGACGTGGTGGAAGCAAGGGCGTTCCATGTCGTGAGCGAAGACGAGACGGTCCTCGTGAAGCTGGAGGACAGTCGCGGACGCGGCCTCGGCATCGGCATCGGCGGCACGATAACCATCCTGAACGCCGAGGGGAAGGAACTCGTCCGGCTTGGTGCAACAGGGGACGGCGATGGTGGGGTCACCACCTTGAACGGTGAGGGGAAGATACTCGTCACGCTCGCGGCGAAGGAGGGCGCGGGTACGGTCGGCACATGGAACGGGGAGGGAAAGATACTCGTCGCGCTCATGGCGAAGGAGGGCGCAGGTGCGGTCACCACCTTGAACGAGGCGCAAGAGATACTCGTCCTGCTTGGGGCGACCAAGGCCGGTGATGGCGTGGTCCAAATCATGAACCGCCAGGGAAAGGAACTCATCCGGCTTAGCGCGGCAAGGAACGGCGCGGGCGCGGTCGCGGCATTCGACCCGTCCGGCAAACGAGCACCGGGAATACTGATGCCTCGCTAGGCCCAGGATGAAAACTAAGCCCCTCAGATCCCCCGAGAGCCACGCGGACGGGTTGGGTCATACCAGAGCCTCACCCATCCTCCGGCTCGAACCCCACCAGCCCGGCGAGCGCCAACCCTTCGAACGAGGTGTGGTTGTGAATGATGTTGAACTGACTCGCCCGCTTCATGCACGCCACCACATTGAGCATGTTGAGAATGGCCTTGTCCCGGCTGGTGCCGCGTAGAAAGCGTTCGCTCCCCGCTCTCAGGCGGGCCGAGGTCCGGGAATCTCCGCTCGCGAACAGTGTCACATCGTGGCCGCGGCGCACAAGCTCCTCGGTGAGGAGGCTCACAACCAGTTCGGTCCCGCCGTATCCGTATGGCGGAACCCTGATTTCGAGCGGAGACACCATTGCGATGCGCACTGACTTCCTTCCTCAAGTCGAAGCCCTCGCACTGCTCGCAGAGCTGGCGAGAGGATCGATCGAAGTTAGCGCGGTTTGCGGTGAATGCGCACACTGCAATTTGATGCGCGATTCGATACGCGAGCGGGGTGGTGAGAGTCTAACGCATCTCGGTGATAATTACATCAGAATCGGGATAAATCCGCCAACGGATTC
>JADFGU010000007.1 GCA_022567535.1 Planctomycetota bacterium
TCTACACCCTTGATCGCGTCGCGCCCAAACCAGTCTGTCTGGAGACGATCTCGGAGTTCTTCTATCTTTCACTGGCCCTATCGGCGTGGAAAGAGTACGCGGGATCGAGGTGGGCGCTGCGGTGCAATCCGTCGAGCGGCAATCTTCATCCGACCGAGGGTTATCTCGCCGTTGGTCCTGTGCGGGGGCTGAGCGACGCGCCCGGCGTCTTTCATTACGCGCCCGAGCAACACGCACTGGAGATGCGAACCCGCTTTGGGCTCGAACTCTGGGAGCGGCTCGTCAGAGATTTTCCGCCTGGGACGTTCTTCGTGGGCCTGTCCTCTATCCATTGGCGTGAGGCATGGAAATACGGCGAACGCGCCTATCGGTACTGCCAGCAGGACATGGGTCATGCACTGGCCGCCTGCTGCATCTCCGGCGCCACGCTCGGCTGGCGGGTTCACCTGATCAGTCGGATGAGTGACATCGACATTGCGAAGCTACTCGGTCTGGATCGCCGTGAAGAGGTTCACGAGCGGGAGAGGGAGGAACCCGAAGCCTTGCTCGCGGTCATCCCATCATCGGGCGACGTGTCAATGGACGCCACGCTGTCAGCCGAATTGATCGATCAGATCGCAGCCGGCGAATGGCACGGTCGGCCGAACAGGCTCAGCGGTTCGCACGTGCAGTGGGAGCGTATCGACGCCGTGGCGCATGCGTGTATGAAGCCGGCCACCACCGCTCAAGACCTCGGGACGATCCCCGATCTTCCTGACATTCGGACTGTGGAACCGAAGATTCCCTTGTCCGCGCGCCAGATCATTCGCCAACGTCGAAGCGCCGTGGCCCTGGACGGCAGGACGACGATCCCCAAAGATCAGTTCTACGCCATCCTCAGCAGGGTCCTTCCCGATTGCCATACGACGCCCTGGAACACCATCGGCCCACCGATCAGTGTCCACCTGGGGCTCTTCGTTCATCGCGTCACCGGTCTCGAACCTGGGCTCTATTGCCTGGTCCGGTCGCCCGGGCACGAAGAATCTTTGCGCGACGCAATGAAGCCCGGGTTCGTGTGGCAAAGACCGCCCGGCTGTCCCGCAGCGCTGCCCCTGTACCTGCTCGCGACCGGGGACTGCACGGCGCTCGCCGCGCGCGTGAGCTGCCTCCAGGACATCGCCGGTGACGGCGCGTTCAGTCTGGGGATGATCGCGGAATTCGAGGAGCCGCTGCGGCGCTACGGCGGCTGGTTCTATCGTCGTTTGTTCTGGGAAGCCGGCGCCATTGGGCAGGTGCTGTACCTGGAAGCCGAAGCAGCGGGTATCCGCAGCACTGGTATCGGCTGCTATTTCGACGATCCGGTGCACGACGTGTTCGGGCTGCGTGGCCCTCGGTATCAATCCATGTACCATTTCACGATGGGCGGTGCGGTGGAAGACGCACGCTTGACCACGCTGCCCGCGTACGGGGTTGACCGCGCGCAACGCGGCACAGAGTCCACTTCTTCCTGACAGCAAAGACCCCGACCACGATCACAACTCATCCGAGCTGAGCAATACGCTTCCGCAATGCAAGACCTCGTTCGTCGGGGGTGCAAGTCGCGGCTGCATCGCTCAGATATTCGGCCGTCACGTTCGCATCTACCATGCTCGATGCCCGAGCTTCCCGAGGTCGAACACCTGCGCCGCTCGCTCGAGCCGGTGCTGCTCGGCAGGACGATCGTCAAAGCCACTCTCCACCGGCGCGACATAGCGGTTATGCCGGCGGATCCCCAAGGCGGGTTCAGCCGATCCTCCAGCGACGCCCCACCGGCTCGCCTCACCCGCCGTGACCTGCTGCTCGACGCCGAGATCGATCAGCTGGAGCGCAAGGGCAAGCAGCTCGCCATCCTCGCCACCGACGGGCGGGCGGTCTGTGTCCACCTGGGCATGACCGGCGGGCTCATCCACCTGCCACTCTCGTCGCGAAACCGGACGCGCGACCACGTCCATGCGACGTGGTGGCTCGACGACGGGTCGCGCCTCCTCTTCCGCGATCCACGGCGTTTCGGCGGGCTCTGGATCTTCCCCACACGCATGTGCCTCGACGAGCGGTGGGAGAAACTCGGACCCGATGCTCTGCACGTCACGACCCGCGCACTCACCGCCGCTCTTCAATCGCGATCAGCACCGATCAAGGCGACCCTGCTCGACCAGCGCGTCCTGGCAGGCGTCGGGAATATCTACGCCGACGAATCTCTCTTTCGGGCTCGCATTCGCCCCGGCAGACCTTCTCATTCACTGTGCGCGAGCGAGATCCGCCGCCTTGCCTCATCGATCCGCGCCATCCTCCGCCAGGCGATCCGGGCGGGGGGATCCTCCATCCGCGATTACAGGGATGCCCAGGGTCTTCAGGGCATCCAGCAACATCGGCACGCGGTCTATGGCCGTGGCCGAAAGCCCTGTGCGCTCTGCGCAAACCCGCTCCTCGTGCAGGTCATCGCCCAGCGCACCACCGTCTCGTGCGCCTACTGCCAAGCATGACTCCACAACGCCAATCGCGACGCGCCCGATGTATTTTCCTCCCTTCCCGAGGGAATCGGCACGACGCTTGAACGACGACGGGATTCTCCCCCTCGAACCGGTCGCAGACTTCTTTCTCAACGATGAAAGAAGACACAGAACAGCAGTCGTCGGCGTGCCCGACACCTTCGACTTTCTGTGCTTCCAGAACGCATTTGCAGGCGGGTGTCCGTAGCGCGTACCCGCGCTCAAGTGATGACACGGAACTCTCGTGCGAGCGGTCTCAGCGACTTCGGCGTCTTTGGAATCGTTGTGCTATCGTCTGACGGAATTGCGTTCACAATGGATAGACCCGTGCTGAGCCCCTGGAGACCGCCGGAGAAGCCCGCGAAAATCGAGTTCATCTCCCGGCCGGAGAGATCAATGCCGACTCCTTCGAGGCGGCTGCGCGCGAATTCTAACCCTGACGCCTGCGTGGCGCTGGCCGCCGCACCGGCTGCCGTAAGTGCGAGAGCGAAGACTACTTCAGTTCCGCCCATTGGGAGAGTCCTTTCTCGTATGTTTGTTCGACGAGTTCATCGCGGATTTGTTTCCGACTCGCGCTTGATGAATGCTACGACCTCATCGAGCGGGAACAGAATCCGCCCGCTGAGCATGATGCCTTTCAGCCCCTTCTTGCGCAGCGTGCGGAGCGCGGATCTGGCGCCTTTGGCTTTGATCCGCAGAAACGTCGCTGCGTCCTCGGGCGTCATCACCGCCGACGCGATTAGCCACTCGCCCATCGTGCGGGCGCCGCGGGCTGAGAGCAGCCTGGTCGTCGTGCAGCCCGGCTCGGCCCAGTCCGATGACGAACCCGGCCAGCATCCGTCTCGCTGACTGTCAGCCGGTCTCAGAGCGGACGCTCCGCTGAATGGTCCATGTCGAGTGTCCTCGTGTCTGCCGGGCATCGAAACAGAAACCGATCGCAGGGCGTCGGCCCGGCGACCGGGAGCGGGGCACCACCTGCGCCTATTCAGGCTGGTCCGCTCGGCGAGTCGGACCGTGGTACCAGTTGACGTAACGGCGCTGCTCATGGGCTCTCTCCCTTGAGCAGGGCGCGGATGGCGCTGGCGACCAGTTCGAGCCGCGCGGGATCGGCGGCGAGCAAGGCGCGCGCGAGTTCCTCAGTGAGCGAGTTGGTCTACCGTCCACTGTTTTTCTGTAGTGCTCGGCTGTTTCGATGCGTGAGAATCGGCTTGGTCAGTTGATTCCGGCGGATTCACCTTCGCATTTGTAATGCGCAGGTCCCCGGTTCGATCCCGGGAGGCGGCTTTTACCGATCCGGGTGGCGGCCGGATACGAGCGAGCGCAATTTCCTCCTGACCGATATGCACCGCCCACATGCCGCGCCGCGGGGCTGTTTTCTCAAGTTTCAAGCGCCCTCTCCACCACACCCGATAACTCAGCCGTTCGACCTCCGGAATGTACTCCGGCCAGGCACCCACGCGGGTACCCTCCATGCGACGGATCGCGATCATCAATCAAAAGGGAGGCTGTGGCAAGACCACCACCGCGATCAACCTCGCCGGCGTCTTCGCCGCCCGCTCATTGCGAACGCTCCTGGTCGACCTGGACCCGCAGTCGCACTGCGCCGCGGGCCTGGCCATCCCCGAGCAGCGCATCGACCTCGACATCGGCGACGCCATGCTCCACCCTGCGCCCGAGCGCATCGATCCGGCCCGGCTGCTCTGGCGCATCAACCGAAACCTCGACCTCGCACCCTCGCGGATGAAGCTGGCGGGCATCGAGTCCGCACGCGGCGGGCTCAGCGAGCTCCCCGACAGGCACGCCCGGCTCAACCGCGTCCTCAGCACACTGCTGTGCAACTACGACGTCTGCTGCATCGACTGCCCGCCCTCGATCGGCCTGCTCACGTTCAACGCGTTGACCGCGGCCTCTGAGATCCTGATCCCGGTCGAGACAAGCTACTTCTCACTCCAGGGCGCCGCCAAGCAGGTCGCGACCATCCGCTCGCTCGCCAAGCGCCTCGGGGCTGGCGCCGCGACCTACTGGCTGGTCCCGACCATTCACGATCCGTCGGACGCGCTGGCGAAGGACCTGCTCGAAGAACTGCGCCGTCGTTTCGGGCCGCGCGTCGCGCCGGTCGTCATCCGCTTCGACGCCGCGCTGAGAGAGGCCGCGTCCTTCGGCCAGCCGGTGATCGAATACAACGCGTCGTCTCGTGGGTGCGAGGACTACATCGCGCTGGCCGAATGGCTCATGTCGCGCATCACGCCGCAGCACGACCGGATTGCCCGCGAGCCCGCCTGGGCCCCGACCGTCACCATCACCGACCTGCCGCGGGTCGAACAGGCCATGGGTCGCAAACTCGCCGATGCGTCCGTGCCCTCCGATGCCGGGGGCACCCCCCACACCCCGGTCCGCACGCCGACTGCTCCTGATCCTGACCCGTCCGCGCGGCAGCGCGTCACTAAGTTGGCCGGGGATCGCCGGGCGCTGGCCGTTGCGTCTCGGCTGGCCCGGACACGCGACACGCGACACGCGACAGACGATTTGTACGACTCCGAAGACACGCCCTCGGCACCGCCTCCGCCCTTCGGGGTCACGGTCGACGGGCACTGCGCTGTGTTCGTGCAGCCCATCTCGGCCGGATCCCGGGTCGCTGTGGCGGGCGATTTCAACGGCTGGTCGCCCCAGGCCCACCTCATGCACCGAGACGACCGTCGCGGCGTCTTCCAGCTGCGAATCCCGCTCGCCCCCGGACGCCGCCACTACCGCCTCGTCGTCGACGGCCTGTGGACCCACGATCCGCACAACACCGCGGTTGAGCGAAGCCCGTTCGGCGAGCAGATCAGCGTGGTGGAGGTCGCCGAGAACCGACCGCACATTGAAACCAACGTGCGTGACCTTGTGCCTCAGCCGGCCGATTGATCATCCGCCTCGCCGGGAATCCCTCACACCAGGGGACGAGTCATGAACCACGACCCGACTCACAGCACCGCCCAGCCCACCGACGAGGGGATCTTCGACCAGCCCGTCCGCGCCCCCCAGCCCGCGCTCAGCACCCCGCCGGAGGAAGACTTCGACGCCCTGACGGATCTGTTCCTCGGCGGGGGCGTGCTTGGCGCGCAGCCCGACGCGCCCGATCCGGGCCCCGACTCCATGCTCCGCATCACCGCCGAGCACGACGCGCCCGAGCCAGCCCGTGCGCCGCTCATCCGAAACGCCGCAACACCCACATCCCCGCCGGCGCCGCGCCCGGCTTTGCATATCACCGCGCTCATTCTGGGCCACCTGCCTGTCTTCGCGTCCGCGTGGGCCAACCAGTTTGCCCGCCACCTCGCACAGACCACAGACGGGCCGGTTGCGGTCCTGCGCATCCGCGCCGGCTACGCCTCGGTCGACCTCGTCGCCACACAACAACTGAACATCGCCCAATCGGATTCGCTCGAACAGGCGATCCGTGAGGCTGGTCGTTTCACCAGTCGTTGGGTGCTCCGTGTCGGCGAGCTCGACGAGCCCGCGTTGGCCGGCTCGGACCGCATCGACGAGCTCACATTGCTCACCGGCGTGGACGAGGCGGCGGTGGTCGCGTCGTACCAGACGCTCAAGCGACTTCGCCTGCCCCCGGACGGCGGGCCCGAGATCACGCTGGCGGTCATGGCCGCCGACGCCCAACAAGCCCGCCCCGTCGCCCGCAAGATCACACAGGCGACCGAGACCTTCCTCGATCGCCAGACGCGCGTGGTGTGCTGCATCGAGCGTATCGCGGGTGGCCCATCGGTGCATCTGTTCGGCGGCGAGAGCTCGATCTCATTCTCCGACGCCCTTCAACTGATCCAAGACGCCAACGCCGGTGCGCCTCATCCGCTGCCGCAAGCGCCCGTCCCCGGCCCGCGCGTGGAACCCGCCGCATCCGAGCCGACCCCTGCGCCCCGGGCCGTCCCGCACGCGTTCGCGATCGAACCCGGTCCTGTCGCGCCGCCCATCCCGGGCCTGCGCGACATTCGCGCGCGGTGTCCCTATGCCGACACGGTCTCGCTGGCGATCGACGAGCAGGGGCTCGTGCACCTGATCGCACGGGCGGACACGGGTGTGGAAACGCAGCTCAAGGATCTGACCACCGCCCGCGCCTGGCTCGTGGATCACATGCCCCTGCTCGCTCTCACCGACCCGCGACTGGCGTCAGAACCCCATGCACCGACCACGCACCTGATCACGCGCTCGCCCGCAGCCGTCCGACGCCTGCTCGACGCGGACATGCGCATTCATCTATTGGTCGAAACCCCCGCCCGCGATCGCATGCTTGTGCCGCTCAACGATCCTCAGCACTGACGGCGTTCCGCCCGCTACGCCGACTCTTTGCGCTCCACCTTCACGTCCGCGAGCTTGACCTTGTTCTGGATCGCATCCTCGTCGATCAGGTACTCGACACCCTCGTTATCGAGGTCCGGAAGGTCGTACATGAGGTCGATCATCGTCTCTTCGAGCACGCCACGAAGGGCTCGGGCCCCGGTGTTGCGCTCCTTCGCCTTCACCGCGATCGCGTGCAGGGCCGCGTCCGTGAATGTCAGTTTCGCGTCCTCGAGCGAGAACAGGTGCTGGTACTGACGCACCAACGCGTTCTTCGGCTCGGTCAGAACAGACACCAGCGCGTCGATGTCCAAGGGCATGAGCGGCGTCACGACCGGCAGGCGACCCACCAGCTCCGGGATCATCCCGTACTCGGTGATGTCGGTCGATATCACCTGTTCGAGGAGCTCGCTCCGCTCAGCCTCGGCCTCAACCTCGGACACGGTCGCGAAGCCGATCCGGCTGCGACCGACCCGGCGCCGGATGATCTCCTCCAGACCCGTGAACGTGCCGCCGCAGATGAACAGGATGTTCGACGTGTCCATCTGGATGTACTGCTGCTCGGGGTGCTTTCGGCCGCCCTGCGGCGGGACGTTGGCCACCGTGCCCTCGAGCATTTTCAGGAGCGACTGCTGCACGCCCTCGCCTGACACGTCGCGCGTGATCGAGACGTTGTGCGACGTCTTGCCGATCTTGTCGATCTCGTCGATGTAGATGATCCCGCGCTGCGCCGACTCCAGGTCAAAATCCGCCGCCTGCAGGAGCTTCAGCAGCAGGTTCTCGACGTCTTCGCCGACGTAGCCGGCCTCGGTGAGCGTGGTCGCGTCGCCGATGGCGAAGGGCACCTTGAGCATCCGCGCCAAGGTGCGCGCCAGCAGCGTCTTGCCGCTGCCCGTCGTGCCGATCATGAGGATGTTGCTCTTGTCAAGCTCCACCGACTTATCGTCGCTGTCGATGTGCAGCAGGCGCTTGTAGTGGTTGTGCACCGCCACCGCCAGCGCCCGCTTCGCCGCTGTCTGACCGATCACGTACTCGTCAAGAAAATCGGTGATGTGCCGCGGCGTGGGCACCTCGCCCAGCGACGTGCTCAGCGTCGAGACCTTCCGCCGCTCCTGCCTGAAGATGTTCTGGCACAGATCCACGCACTTCGAGCAGATGTACGACTCGTTGGGCCCCTCGACCATGGGCCCGACTTCCCGGCTTGTCTTCCCGCAGAATGAGCAGGTGGTGATGCGTCGGCCCTTGAAGCCGCCGCCTCCCGTGCCACCGCCTCCGGTGCCGCCCACGGTGCCGCCCACGGTACCGCCCGAACTCTCTTTGGTCGTCTTCGCCATCGAGCCCTCTTTCTCGGTCCTCTTTTTTATGGGAGGTCAAGCCCCTCCAACGCGCACTCCCGGAGTCTATCGGCGGCGGGCTCGCCGGGCTCCATTCCCCCAAAGAATAGCCGAATCTTCCCCGTTGTTCAGCCGCGCCACCCGCACCGCCCACCGGCTTCAACGTCCACCCATGTTACCACCGCTCGTCCGCCCGCCGCCGTGTCCCACCGTCCGCTCCGCAGACCCGCCGCGACCGGCCAATCGCTCGACGATGCTCCGTCTGGCCGCTTGGTATTCCGCCTCGGTGATCTCCCCCCGGTCACGCATCTTCTGGAGGTTATCAAACAGTGAGGCCTCCCCGTGGTCGAGAGGTCCGCGCAGCGTCCGACTCCGCACATACAGCACGATCATTCCCAGCACGATCACGATCGCCAGCAACACACCCAGCATCGCGAGCGACTCGCCAAGACCCTTCGTCTGACCAAGACCGATCGCCATCGCACCCTTCCCGAGCCCGCGAGCTAGCTCCCAAAGCCGATCGCCTCGCGAATCGGGTTCACAAGGTTCGGCACCACCCGTGACTCCAGAAGCTCCTCGCCCCGGTCGCACAGCCGCTCGAACACGCGCGGCAACTCCTTGATATCCGACACCGGGCCGTACTTCCGCAGCGTGAGGTAGATGCTGATCGGTTCGCTCGCCCGTTCGATCTCGGAGAAAGGCCGACCCTTGCGCTCGCTCGCCCGCGTCTTCACCTCGAAGTGCGCTTCGATGTCCACACGATCCTTGAGCGCGATCCCGAAGATCGGCTGGCAGTCGATCGGCACGGTCCCGGGTATGTCCATGAGCTTGGCCATCGGAGAGCCCGCGATCAACGCCTCGAACACGATCTCGTCGTGGTTCCCGCTCGCCGCGAGATCGAACCCGAACAGAAGCTCGACATATTCCACGTCAAGCGGCGAGATGCTCAGGAAATAGGGTGAAAGCTCCAGAACCTCGCGGTGCAGACGGTAGGCGTCGTCGAGGGTCTCGGGGTTCACGGCTCCGGACCGGACGTTCGTGCCGCGGATCGCCAGCCATTTCTGCTCCGCCGCCTCGGGTGTCGTCTCCAGCGCCAGCTCGTCCTTGTAGCGACGGAACTGGTCCATGTCCGGGTATCGCCGCCGAACCCGGTCGAACATGTCCAAGACCGTCTGGCGCTCCCTGGGCAGGTCGAGCTTGACGCCCAGCTTGTGATTCACGTAATAGTCGGCGCACAACGCCCGGTAGCTCTCAGGCATGAACCGTCCTCTCGACGCGGGCCGGAGTCTAGCAGCCGCAGACCGCCCGTGACTCACGCCCCATCAACCCAGCAGCCAGGCCGAGATCTCCGCCGTGCGAGACAGATCCTCCACCACGTGATCCGCCCCGGCCAGCTCGCCGGTGTCGAACATCCCCGTGGCCACGGCCAGGCATCGGCAGCCGTGGGCCCTGGCGCACGCCACGTCGTGCGGCGTATCGCCCACGATCGTCACGTCCTGTGCCGGGATCGACCGCGCGTACATTTCCTTGAACCGCTCCATCGCGACCAGTGGCAGATCCACCCGTGCCGGCGGGTCGTGCGGCGAATCGCACCCCCACACACGCACCGCGAACCCGTCCGCCTCGATCCCGCACGCACCCAGCTTCATCCGCCCCGTCTCCGGAAAGTTCCCCGTCAGCAGCCCCAGCGTCACCGCACCCTCGCCCGCCAAGAGGTCGATCAGCCCGTGAACCCCCGCCAGCGCGCTGGCCGTCCCCGACACCTTCAAACGACGCTCCAGGTGCCGCCCGTACGCCTCGCGCAGCTCAGACCGGCTGCGCTCGGTCACCCCGATCCCGTTCGCCGCGAGCAGATCGTCGATGATCAACGGATCGAGCCGACCGGCGAACTCCACGCCATCGATCGTGAACTCCCGCGCGTACAGCTCGCGCCCGGCGTCCTGCATGGACCTGATCCCCGCCCGGCTGGTCGTCACCAGCGTCGCGTCGATATCGAAGAGCACAAGACAGTCGGGCACGATAACTCCTCCGGCTCCGCCACCGGGCGGGTCTGCAAGCCTATCCCGGATCCCGGCGGCGCCGAACTCGCCCGCGCTACGAACGAACCTGGAACCCCGACTCACCCTCCAGCGATTCCATGTCCTGAACCGCCTCGGCGGTGATCCAGCGTCCCATCCGCTCCCGGACGGCCGCCAGGAACGCCTCCACCTCGGCGGCGCTCCCCTGCACCTGAAGCCGCACCGAGCCGTCCGCTTCATTGCGAACCCATCCCGTCACGGCCTGACCCGACGCGATCGACCGGGTCGTGAACCGAAACCCCACTCCCTGCACTCGACCGGTGTATCGGACGCTTCGGCGACACTGCATGGTGGACTTGTACCCCGCTGCAGGCCCCGGCTCCAGCACCGCCGAGTCGGTTCTCGGGCCCTTCAGCGCTCGCCCGGGCCCGCCGAGCGTGAGAAACCTCTTCCGCGGCTGGAACATTCGCGTTTCTGTGCTAGGCTTGGATCAGCACGTCTGACCGACCGTCTCAAAGAAATGCGTCGTTCCGCCGGGCGCCCAGGCGCCCCAAGACGGACGATCAAACCCGTTCGCGGTTCGGCAGGCAGGCTAGTCAGGCGCCGACGTTTCTATCCGTCGCTCGCGCTGCGCTGACACCCAGAACGAAACCACTTGGCCGCGCGCGCTGAGCCCGTACCCGGCCGATTCAGACGAGGAAATGTCACGCTCTGTCCGGGCGTGAGGGAGATGCTGGTGCGTGAGCACACCGCACAGACCGATGATCGCGACCGGGTGCGCGATGCCGCCGACATCGTCAGAATCGTCGGCAAGCACATCACCCTCAAGCCCAGAGGCCGAGAGTTCGTCGGGCTCTGCCCCTTCCACGACGACCACAAGCCCTCGATGTGCGTCGTGCCGCGCAAACAGATCTTCCACTGCTTCGCCTGCGGCGCCGGCGGGGACGTGTTCACGTTCGTGCAGAAGTACCACGGGATGGACTTCCGCGAGGCGATTGGCTACCTCGCCTCAGAAACCGGGATCACGCTCACGCCGTGGCGTCCGAGCGACGCCGAAACGACCGAGGGCTCCACTCGAACCAGGTCCGACCTGCTCGGGGCCACCGCACTGGCGACGGAGTTCTTCCGCGCCATTCTCCGCCACGCCCAGCACGGCCGGGCCGCTCGCGACATGATCGCCGCGCGCGGCATCACTGACGCCATGGTCGAACGATTCGCCATGGGCGCCGCTCCCGATCGATGGGATGGGCTGCTCCTGGCCGCCCGCGACAAGGGCATCTCCGCCGACCTCCTCGTCGAGGCGGGGCTGCTCAAAGCCAGGGACGACGGCAGCTATTACGACACCTTTCGCGACCGGCTGATCTTCCCCATCCACGACCAGATCGGGCGCGTGATCGCGTTCGGCGGCCGACGCCTCAAGGACGACGACCCCGCCAAGTATCTCAACTCGCCCGAAACGCGCCTGTTCGACAAGTCCTCGACGCTCTTCGGCCTGCACCATGCCTCACGCGCCATCCAGACGCAGCGCACCGCCGTCGTCGTCGAGGGCTATACCGACGTCATCGCCTGTCACGAGGCGGGGCTGACCAACGTTGTCGCCACGCTCGGGACAGCCCTGACCACCGGCCACGCCGCAACGCTCCGTCGCCTGTGCGACACGATCGTGCTTCTGTTTGACGGCGACGACGCCGGCCGAGCCGCCGCAACCCGCGCCGTCCAGGTCTTCTTCGCACAGCCCATCGACGTGCGCATCGCCACGCTCGCCGGCACCGGCTCCAAGGATCCCGACGAGCTGCTCAAGCACGAGCAGGGCGCTCAACGCCTGAGTGACATCATCGACGGCGCCCACGACGCCATCCGCGTCCTCTTTGACGACCTCCGCTCCAGCATGACAGGCCGGGGCGTTTCCGGCCGCGCACGCATCACCGAGGAGTTCGTGGACCAGCTGGTGGCGCTGGGCGTCAACACGCGCATGTCGCCGGTGCGGCGTCGGCTCATCATCCGCCAGATCGCCGACATCACCGAAACCGACTGGCAGTCCATCGCCGCGATGATGCCCGCCGGCCGAAAGCCCGCCCGGACCCGCACCCGCGACCACGATGATCCCGCCCAGGGTCCGCCGGAGGTCGGCCCGCGCGAGCACCTCATCGGGTGCATCCTGTGCGAGCCCGCCCTGCTCGCCTCGGCCACCACGGACGAGCTCCTGCTGCTGGACCCCGATCGCTTCGAGCACCCGTCCACGCGTGCCCTGGCGGAGGCGATTCTTGGGCTGCAGCGCGACGGACGCGCGCCGTCGCTCCAAGCCGTGCTCGCCAGGCTCGATGACGACGACGCCAAGTCCGCCGCCGTCGCCATCGCCACCCGCGTCGAGACCGAAACCGAGGGCCGACGTGTCTTCGAGCACTTCAGAGCCGTGCTGCAGCGCATTGCCCGCGACACCACACGCGAGCCGAACGCGACCGAGGCAAACGACATGCCAGACCTCGTCGCACGCCTCGAGCGAACCCGAGCCGCACGTGAGACGTTCGGCGTCGAAACCCGAGCGCTGCCCGGCGTCGCACGCTCCCCGCGAGAACACGGAGCCTCGCCATGATCGCCCACCGACGCACCCCAGGCTCGCCGGCGGGAAACCACGTCCCGATTCGCCTACTGTGTATGGCAGCCGGATGGGTCGCCCCATCGGGCCGGGTGAGGAGATTGCAGTAGATGTTCGACCTGCACCCCGCGCTGAGTGAACTCGTACGGATCGCACGCCGACGAAAGTGGCTGGCCTACGAGGAGCTGAACAACACCCTTCCCGACGAGATGGTCCACCCGCAGCGGCTGGATGAGCTGCTCGTGCTCATCGACAACCACGACATTGAATTCATCGACGAGATGGAATACCGCAAGCGGGTGGCGCGCGAGAGCCGCGGCCGCAACAATGGCGCCGCGCTTCCCAAGCCGCTGCGCGCCATGAGCGTCGCCGGCGGCGAGCGCACGTCGGACCCCGCGTGGCTGCGCCTGGCCTCGGCGACGAGTCCGCACAAGGTTTCCGACCGCGAGCTGGACATGTTCACGCCGCACGACGCCACCGATGACGACGTGCGCAAAGAGCTCGAAGAGCTCCCCGCCGACGAGGCGGCCACCAAGCGTGTCGAGGACCCCATCCGAATGTACCTCTCGCAGATGGGTTCGATCCCGCTGCTCACGCGTCCCGAGGAGATCCGCCTCGCGAAGAAGATCGAGACCACACGCATCATCTTCCGTCGCCGCTGCCTCGAGTGCGAGTACATCATCCAGCAGGCGGTCGAGATACTCCGGGCCGTCAGTCGCGGCGAGCTGCCGTTCGATCGAACCATGCGCGTCTCGACCGCCGAGGAGAACGCCAAGGCGCGCATCGCCGCTCGCCTCCCGGTCAACATCCGCACGATCGACAAACTGCTCGAACTCAACCAGCAGGACTGGGTGCGTCTGGAAGCACTCCGCGCCGACGACCAACCCCTCTCCGGCGTCGTGCTGAACAATAAGATCGAAAGAATCCGGGCGCGTATGACGGCGCGGCGGCGGCGCATGGCCGCGCTGGCCGAGGAGTTGAGCCTCCGCACTCACCGCATCATCCCGCTTATGCGCAAGCTGCACAACATCTCCGCCAAGACCAACGCCCTGGTCGCCGATCTGCGAAAGGCGGATCGCGGCACACGGAAGTTCGACCCGGACGATCTCGAGGTCATGCGTGAAGAGCTGCAAGGCCTGCGCACACTCGTGCTCGAGGAGCCCGACGAGCTCGAAGCCAGAACCAGTGCCATCCGCACCGTCTTCTGGGAGTACGAGCAGGCCAAGCGCGATCTCTCGGGCGGCAATCTCCGTCTCGTGGTTTCCATCGCCAAGAAGTACCGAAATCGCGGGATGTCGTTCCTGGACGTCATCCAGGAGGGCAACACCGGCCTCATGCGAGCAGTGGACAAGTACGAGTACAAGCGGGGCTACAAGTTCTCCACCTACGCCACGTGGTGGATCCGCCAGGCCATCACCCGCTCCATCGCCGACCACTCCCGGACCATCCGCATCCCCGTGCACATGATCGAGACCATGACCAGGCTGCGCAACATCCAGAAGCAGATCCTCCAGATCACCGGGCGCGAGCCGACCATGGAGGAACTCTCGAACAAGTCCGGCATGTCGGTCGCCGACGTTCGCCGCGTCATGAAGATCAGCCGCCATCCCGTCAGCATCGATCGGCCCGTCGGCGAGAACGACGACGGCAACTTCGGCGAGTTCATCGAGGACGAGCGCCAGTCCACGCCGTCGGACACGGCTGCGCAGGACATGCTCCGACAACGCATCGAGCAGCTCCTCAAGACGCTCTCGTACCGCGAGCGTGAGATCCTCAAGCTGCGCTACGGCATCGGCGACGGATACACCTACACGCTCGAAGAGGTCGGCCGCATCTTCAAGGTCACGCGCGAGCGCGTTCGACAGGTCGAGGCCAAGGCCATCCGAAAGCTCCAGCACCCCGTCCGCGCCCGAAAGCTCGAAGGCTTCGTCGATGGATCGGGGTACGTGCTCGATTAGATCCGCGCGTCGCGGCGCAGCCCCGAGTCTCTACTTCCAGCGCAACCCCTCCGGAAGCCGGTTCAGGTTCTCGCAACCCTCCGCCGTCACGATCACCATGTCCTCGACGCGCACGCCGCCCAAAGTGGCGTGGTACAGCCCCGGCTCGATCGTCAGCGCGTCGCCCGCCACCAACACCGGCCCGCCCTCGTCCAGCAGGGGCGGCTCGTGCACGTCCAGACCGATCCCGTGCCCCAGCCCGTGCTGCATCGAGCAGAAGTCGCCCGGCGGATCGTCCGGGATGAGCGCCCGTCCCCACCCTGAGCGCGCCAGCACGGCCATGGACGCGCGATACACCTCCTCGCCGGTCGCCCCTGCGCGCGTCGCAGCGATCCCCGCCGCCTTCGCTTCCAGGACCGCGGCGTGCATCCGCGATATCTCCGCCGGGATCTCGCCGTGCACCACCGTCCGCGTGCAGTCGCCGTTGTACAGCGTCTTGTTGTTCTGCGGGAAGACATCGATGATCACCGGCTCGCCCGTCCTCAGCACGCCCGATCCACGGTTGTGACAGTCCGAGCCATCGCGTCCTCCCGCGACGATGTTCATCGGCGTCGAGTACCCCAGCCGCAGCAGGAGCACGTCGATCTCGGTGCTGACGCGCTCGGAGCTCAGCGGCTCGCCGTCGTGTGAAAGCTCGCCAGTCGCGCCGGCCCGGGCGTGTGCAATCAACTCGCAGGCCATGCGCACAGCCTGTTCGGTCGCCTCCTGCGCTTCGCGGAGCGCGGCGATCTCGTGCTCGTCCTTTGCGCGCCGATCGGCGATGCCCATGGCTTCGTCGTACCGGATCGTCATCCCGGCGTGCTGGACGTAATGCACAAAGATGTACGGCAGGGATCGATCGGCGGTGACGCTGGTCACGCCCGCGCGGCGGAGACACTCTGCCGCCGCCTGGGCCGTCGCCGTCTCCCGGTCCGCCGACAGACCGCCCTCGGGCACGAAGTCGCCGGGACAGAAGACCTGGTCCGCCCGTGCCTGCACCCGGGCTCGTCTGAGTTCGATGTCCCGGACGATGAGGAGCCGCTGTGTCTGCCCGGCGTCATCCGCGACGGTGATCAGGGCGGCCGGATCGCCGACGACGAAGCGCATCGCGTGGTACAGCGTCCGGTTGGTCATGGGTATCCCGGCCATGATGGTGGCGGTCGGCATGGTGCGACTCCGCGTCAGGGTTGGGACCGAGTCCGAGGGGCCTGTACACGTGTGTGTCAGTCCCCGAACGCCGCGTCGAAGGCGATGTCCGAGGGGTGAAAGTCGATGCTTCTGACGAATGCGCAGGACTCGCGGGCGCCGTGCTCGCGCTCCATGCCGCAGTCCTCCCACTCGACCGAGAGCGGCCCGTCGTAGCCGATTCGGTTGAGGGCTCGGATGACGCTCTGGAAGTCAACGTCGCCGTGGCCGAGCGAGCGGAAGTCCCAGCCGCGCTTCGGGTCGCCAAACGCAAGGTGCGAGCCGAGGATACCGCTGATGCCGTCGAGGTAAACGCCCGCGTCTTTCATGTGAACGTGGAAGATGCGATCGGGAAATCGGTCGATGAACTTGGCCGGGTCCATGCCCTGCCAGATGAGATGACTCGGGTCGTAATTGAAGCCGAACGCCTCATGGTGTCCGATCGCCTCGAGTGCCCGCTCGGCGGTGTAGATGTCATACGCGATCTCAGAAGGGTGTACCTCGAGCGCAAACCTGACGCCGACCTCCTTGAATACATCGAGGATCGGCCCCCAGCGCTGTGCGAAGTCGTCAAAGCCCGCGTTGACATCGTTCCGGCTCGTGGGCGGGAACAGAGCCAGCATGTGCCAGATGCTCGATCCGGTGAAGCCGTTGACGACCTCGACGCCCAGCCTTGCCGCCGCCCGGGCCGTGGCTTTCATCTCGTCCGCCGCCCGACGCCGGACGCCCTCGGGGTCGCCGTCACCCCAAACATACTCCGGAATGATGGCCTTGTGCCGGTGGTCGATGAGGTCGCAGACAGCCTGGCCGACCAGGTGGTTCGAGATCGCATGGCAATCGAGTTTGTGTGAGCGGAGGATGTCCCGGCGCGAGGCGCAGTAGGCGTCGTCGGCCTTGTGGACCTCGAAGTGGTCGCCCCAGCAGGCGAGCTCCAGGCCGTCGTACCCGAAGGACGCGGCCTTTTCCGCCATGGCTGCCAGGGGCAGGTCAGCCCACTGGCCGGTGAAGAGCGTGACGGGTCTGGACATGGCGTTTCTCCCGGTCCGGTGCGGAGGGCAGCCGTCCGCACCGGATGGTATCTGGAGTTACGCACGAACGCACGCGGCCCGCTACACTCGCCACCCCGAACCGATCGGCGTATTGCGAGGATCCCATGGCCGACACGAAACACCCCTTCGTCCTGACGCGTCTTTCCGTGATGATGTTTCTGCAGTTCTTTGTGTGGGGGGCGTGGTACGTGACGGTGGGGAACTACATGGGCGAACACTTCATGGGAAAGGTGGTCTTCTGGGCCTACACGGTGGGGCCGATCGCGGCGATCATCAGTCCGTTCTTCCTCGGAATGATCGCTGATCGGTTCTTCGCGAGCGAGCATGTGCTCGCCGTAATGCACCTACTGGGCGGGGGCGCGTTGCTCCTGGCGCCGCTCGTCGCGCCGACTCAGCAAGGAGGCTCGCACTGGCCCTTCATCGGCGTGCTGATGCTTCACATGCTCTGCTACATGCCGACTCTGGCGCTGACAACCAGCCTCTCATTCCACAACCTTGCGAGCCAGGAGAAGCAGTTCCCAATCATTCGGGTGTGGGGTACGATCGGGTGGATCGCTGCGAACTGGGTGGTTTCGGGCCTGATGCAAGCGGACCGGAGCGAGCAGCAGTTCTACGTCGCCGGCGGTGCTGCGTTGCTTCTCGGTGTCATGTCGTTCATGCTGCCCCACACACCGCCGCCGGCCAAGGGCAAAGCGTTCTCGACGCGCGATGCACTCGGGATCGATGCTCTGTCCTTGCTGAAGCGACCATCTTTCGCTGTTTTCATCGTCTGCTCCTTTCTGATCTGCATCCCATTGGCCGCGTATTACGCTTATGCGCCCGTATTCGTGGGCGATCTCGGCGTTGCGGCTCCAGGCTCGCGCATGCTTTGGGGTCAGGTTTCCGAGATTGTCTTCATGCTCGTGATGCCCCTGTTCTTCGTGCGGCTGGGCGTGAGGTGGATGCTTCTGATCGGCATGTTGGCGTGGGTCGCGCGGTACGGGTTGTTCTCCATCGGGGCCAATGACGATGTCATGTGGATGATTATGTTCGGGATCATTCTGCACGGGATTTGCTACGACTTTTTCTTCGTCACCGGCATGATCTATGTAGACAAGGCGGCGCCGGCGCGCATCAGGGGGCAGGCACAGGGATTCCTAGTGCTCATCACACAGGGGCTCGGGCTGGGCATCGGCGCGCAGGTGATCGGCAGGATCGTCGCGTCCAATACCGGGGTGGACGGCGTCAAGGACTGGCAGATGATCTGGCTCATCCCGTGCGTCATGGCCGGCGCCATCGCCCTGATTTTCCTGCTGTTGTTCCGCGAGAAGAACAAGCGAGGACTGAGCGGTGCGGAGATGTCCGAAGGACGCCGAGTCTGAATCCGCGAAGGCTCGGATAGCTCCCATGACCACCTTACGCTCGTAATCCGAGCCTTCGCCCGCAGCGGGCTCAGACTCGGCGTCCGTTCAGGTGCGGACGCGACTCGCTGACTGAAACCGCTCGCTTCCTGCCAAACAGGAGCTTACTCCTGCTCGGGTGAGACCAGCTGTGCATCCCGAGCGTCGTCGTCCTCTATGGGCCGCACCTGGATGTCGCGCCAGCGGATCTCGTTGCCCTTGTGATGCGTCTGGAGCGCGATGTGACCAGCCGAATGCACGCTCAGCATCGCGTCCACCATGGGCACGCCGTTGATCCATGTCTGGATGTGATCGCCCACGGCACGAACGCGATAGTCGAACCAGGCGTCGTCGCGCGTGATGAGTTCGGCGGGCCAGGCCTGGTTGTAGACGCACCCCGTGAAGTTCCTGGGGTCGTGGTTGTCGATCTGGGCCTCGTATCCGGTCGGCCACGAGTCGGGATTGTCGGCGTTCGGGACGGTCCGGAAGTAGAACCCGGAATTGCCGCGCGTGTTGACCCGGACCTGGGCGCGCATCTCAAAGTCGGTCCAGGAATCCCGGCTGAACAGATGCCCCGGCCCGTCGCGGCCCACGAGCGTCCCGGCCTGGACGGTCCACGCTCCGTCGCCGCGCGACCGCCAGCCGGTGAGATCCTTATTGTTGAAGATCGGTTCAAACCCGCCCGGGTCGGGGTCCGGCGAGAGATCGTTGACTCGGATGGTGCGGAAGCGCACGGTGTTGCCATGATCCTGAAGCGCGATGTACCCCGTGGTCAGGCGCGTGTTGAGCGGGATCTTCTGATCGGGCGTCCTGAAGTAGCCCCGGTCGTCCAGCTTCTGATCGCGGTGGATCTGCGTGCCGTTGAGCCACACGTTCAGCGTGTCGCCCCGCAGCAGGATGCGGTATTCGTTCCACTCGCCGGCCGGGCTGATGGGCATGGACCCGGGGGCGATGGCGTTGTAGATCGCGCCGCAGCTGTTGATCGCCGGCGGCTTCCCGTAGCTGTCGTAGATCTGCACCTCCATGCCGGTGAACGCGGGGTCGCCCGCAGTCGAGCCCCGGATGCCAACTCCGGAGTTGCCGTTCCTGGGGATGTTGAACTCAAGGCGAAGGTCGAAGTCGCGGTACTGCTTCATGGTGCGAAGCCACCTGCCGCCCTTGCCGCCCGTGACCAACTCGCCATCGCGCACGGCCCACGAGTCGATGTTGCCGCTGGTGGTCCAGCCGTCCAGCGTGGATCCGTCGAACAGCAGCACGAATCCCTGCTCGGCCTCCTCGGCTGTGAGTGTGTTGATCCGCTCTTGCTGCCCGGTTGCAGCGGAGGCGACGCACGCCACCGCCGAGATCGTCAGCACCAGTCTCTGAATCCTGCACATGGGTCATCTCCTGCAATGCGCCGGCGATGATCGTCCGGCTGACGGAGGAGAATAGCGGACCCCGGGGGTGCGATGCAAGGCGCGGGGCGGGTCGAAGCGGTCTCAATCAGCGCTCCACGTCCGCAACTGAACGGACGCCGAGTCTGAGCCCGCTGCGGGCGAAGGCTCGGATAACCCACAGGATGGAACTATCCGAGCCTTCGCGGACTCAGACTCGGCGTCCCGCACACATCTCGACGCGACCGCTGATCTGGGGATGCGCTACAGGCCCGCCGAGGCGGTCTCGATCTCGTCCAGATACAGCCGCAGATCGTCGTCCGTGGCGCGGGGATTGACGAGGACCATCCGAAACGCGGCCACCCCCTCGATCGGGGCGTAGTTGATCATGACGCGGCCGGCGGACATCACGCGCTCGCGGATCGTTTTCGTCGCCAGGTCGAGCTGCTCGGGCGAGGGCTGGGCATCTCTCAGGCTCCGCGGCACGCAATGGAACAGGACGTTGCAACTCGACACGTCGCGGACCAGCCGAAACCCCGGGCGCTCGCGCACCATCGCCGCGAACCGCTGCGCCAAGTCGAACAACTGATCGATCCGCTCCGCGAAACCGTCGTCGCCAAAGTGCTGCCAGGTGAGCCAGAGCTTGAGTGCGTCCATTCGCCGGCCGCACTGCAGGCTCATCTCGCCCATGTCGTAGCCCGCGTTGGGCTGATCGTGGAACAGGTACTCCGCGCCCGAGGTGTTGCACTGGGCCAGCCACCCGTCGCGCCGCACGAGCAGGGCCGAGCAGGCCAGCGGGAGCCCCATCATCTTGTGCGGGCACCACGTCAGCGAGTCGGCGCGTTCGATGCCGCTGAGCAGATTCCGATGCGTTGGCGAGAGCAGCGTCGAGCCGCCGTACGCCCCATCGACGTGCAGCCACATGCCGTGACGCTGGGCGATGTCCGCGATCGGCTCGATGGGGTCGTACGCGCCGTAGACGGTCGTGCCGGCCGTCGCGCATACGAAAATGGGCCGATATCCCTCGCGTACAGCCTCCCCGATCGCCGCCTCCAGCGCTTCGGGAACCATGCGACCCTCGTGGTCGATCTCGATGCGTTTGGCCGCGTCCGTCCCGAGCCCGGCGATCATCGCCCCACGCAGGATCGAGTAGTGCGACTCCGTTGAAGTGAACATCGCCATGGGCTTGGCGCCCGCGAGCCCCTTGCGGTTCGAGTCTGAGTCCGCGGCCAGCCTGGCGGCGAGCACGGCCATGAGATTCGAGATGCTCCCGCCGGGCGTGAAGATCCCCTCGCCCGGATCGAACCCCGCCAGTGCGCACATCTTCTCGATCATCGCGTGCTCGATGATGGTGGCGACGGGGGCGGCCTCGTACGTCGCCATCGTCGAGTTGAGGATCGCCGCCATCCACTCCCCCACCACACCCGTCAGGTCGTACCCGCCGAACAGCTGGTTGCACCACCCCGCGTGCCCCGTCCGAGGACTCAACTCCAGGACGCGGGTCACGTCGTCGAGGACAGCCTCAATCGAACGGCCCTCTCGACCCGGCATGAGCGTGATCTGCTCGCGAATCTGCTCGGGTGTAGCGCACGGATTGACGACGGCGCCAGGATCGCAATGGCCACGAAGATACTCCGCCGCGATCTCCGCCGCACGCGACAGGATCGTGTCCAATTCCTCGGCGGGCAGCGTAGCGGTGGATTCCAGCGGCATTCACGGGCCTTTCTGCGTTCGGTGTCGGATCATCTACCGCGGCCAGTCGCCCGCAACAGGACCGAGATATGCTAGGCGGAGCTGTCGGTGCGTTCCATCGGGCGAACGCGCGCGGCGGCGTGCCGGATCCCTCGCGATGGGTGTGCGCGTTTTCGCCTCCATCGCGCGCACAGTGAGCCGCTCATGCACCTGGTCCTGGTCTACAACGCTCAATCCGGTCGCGGGCGCGGGCGTGCGGCGGCGACGGCCGCGACCGACCACCTGCGCTCGAGGGGACACGACGTGACGAGCGTGCAGCTCTCGCCCGCGCTGACCCAGGCAGACCTGATCGAACGCGTGCGGGGCGCGGGCGCGCTGATCGCGATGGGCGGGGACGGAACGGTCAGCTTCGCCGTCGGTGCCGCCGTGGCTGCCGACGTGCCGATCTACCACGCACCGCTTGGCACGGAGAACCTGTTCGCGCGCGAGTTTCAGATGCGGGTCGACCCCGAGGCGATCGGGCGCGCCGTCGCTGGGGGCCGCGTCCGCCGGATCGATCTGGCCCGGTGCGCGGGCCGACAGGTGCTGCTCGTGGCGAGCTTCGGGCCCGACGCCGGTGTCATCCATCGTCTGGCGCGTGCTCGGCGCGGCGCCATATCGCACGGGGCATACGCCGGGCCGATCCTCGCGGAACTGCGCGAACTCGCCTTCACCCGCCACAAGGTGACGGTCGACGGCACCGCGCTGGAGTGTGCCGAGCCGTCGGTCGTGATCGTCGCCAACTGCCGGCAGTACGCCGCACGGCTCGACCCGGCCCGGGACGCACGCATGGATGACGGGCTGCTGGACGTTGTGATCCTGCCGTACCGCACGCGGGCCGGGCTCATGGCCTGGGCGCCCCGTTTGCGCTTCGGCCCCGAGGCGCTGAGAAGGAACATCCTCCGGCTCCGTGGCGAGCACGTGCGGGTGGAGGCGACCGACGGCCCGCTGGTCGGGCAGATCGACGGCGAGGCGATGCAGCCGACGACGCTCGCACCGGGCGAAGCTCCACCGGTGCACGCCCAGATCACGATCGAGCCCGGCGTCGTGCCGGTGCTGCTCCCGTAGTGTGATTCGTTATCGCAGGCGTTCGATGCCGGGCGGATCGGTGCGAAGAAACAGCACGCCGTCTCGCATCCGAACGTCGCCCCTGACACGCCCTGCCTCGGCGACGAACTCGAGCACGTCGCGGACCCATTTCCCCGCCGTGGCGTCGCAGTCGAGGGTGCAAGGATCACTCACGATCGCCGCCGTCGTGTAGATGCCACAAGCGGCAGCGCGAGCACGACCCACGCGGCCGGGGCGGGGACGACGTTGATCACGCCCGAGCCCGATGTGAACCTCGAGGAATACATATTGATCGGGCCGGGTGGGTCGGGGTTGCGGTGCAGCCACCAGATAACCCAGAAATTGGCCGTGTTGCTCGTGTGCAGGCTGACGGTGCGGGGCGTGAAGAGCGTGGTCGTCCACTCGTACGTGGCCAGCAGGATCGGATTATCCCGCGAACCAATGAGTCCGGCTCCAGGTATGTGGAATTGACCGAGGACCGCGCCGGAGATCACATTACCGGCGATCACGCCGGTCGTGGAGCCGCTGGCATTGAGTACGTTGACGGGGTTCGAGAAAACGCCATCGCCCGCTGTCAGATCGTAGTCGCCGAAGCCGAATACCCACTCGAACAAGGGATCTTCGAATGTGGCCCAGATCTCGATCGTCGTGATCGGGGTCGTGGGGGTGACCGTATTGCTCGACACCAGCAGATACGTCGCGTCGAACTGGCCGAGAGCCGGCCCAGAGAACAGAACCGCCAACAAGCACGTCATGTTTCGTCGCATGGCGTCACTCCTTGTTGCATCCGGCGGTGAAGGCCGCCTGGAAACAGAGGAAATCGAACACGTCGCACACGCCCGGGTCGCTCGATGTGTCGCAATCGCAGGCCTGCGGGTCGCGCTCGAGGTACAGGCTCTGGAAGGCGAGGTAATCGAAGATGTCCAGGACGCCCGGGCCTGTGGACCCGTCGAAATCCGCGTAGCACGAGCGCCCCGGCCCTGCCGAATCGCCGCCGCAGTTGATCTCGAAACTCGGGATGATGCCCACGCCGTCAAATGCCGCGAGTATCTGCTCGCAGTGCGGCGTGCCGTTGGCGAGCGTGTCGTCGTCATCGTCCGCCGTCAGCACCTCGACGAGCGTGCCCGGGTCCGCGATGAAACCGGCCGCGGCCAGTGCGTCCCACGCGAAGACTCGTTTGCTGTCTGACTTCATGTCAATGCTCTTTGAGCCGCCCTACGGACACCCCGCAACGAACGCATTCTGGAAGCACAGGAAATCGAATATGTCGCAGG
>JADFGU010000178.1 GCA_022567535.1 Planctomycetota bacterium
TGATCCCCCTTGGAAACCTTGTACCAGTCTTTGTGAGAGGATCCTGTCGGCCTGAGAGGCCGGAAAGGACTCCTCGTGAAGACGAGACACAGCGCAGAGCAGATCGTGGCGAAGCTGCGGGATCCATGAACGGAAGTGACCCCGCCTTCGGGCAGGGACGAGGTCGGGTCGCAGCTGATCCGGGAGAAGAGTCGGATCGTGCGATGGGGAGAATCTACGGAGGCCGGCGAGAACCGTCAACGGCCTGAAAGGCAGCAATCCTGCATTGGTGGGCTGGCAATGCCCCACTATTGGTGCAAGACTGCTCTGTAGTGAGGAGAAGTGACTCAAAAATGGGTGTTCACATAAAAACTTGACCCAATAGTGGGCAGGACTCGGATTGTCATCGTCGATTCCGGACAGAAGCAAGCGACTGGAACTGGGGTTTCCGGGGGGAGCGTTACACTCATGCTCGGATAGCTCGGCGGTGGAGCCGGCCGAAGGTGGAACAGGAAGTGTCGGGCAAATGTTGTTTCCCACATGGACAACCCCGAGTGAAGAAGTTGGTCTTTATTTTAAGTAAGAAGTGATTATCCGTCGATTCTGAATTCACGGCATGGTTGGAATTGTGCTGTCAACGACAGTATTTGGCACGACAACTCCGAGGATCGCAAACGGATGACAGCACGGACGCCCATCATCGCGCGGAAGGAGGGGAAGTGATCATTCGATGCACGGTGGACAAGGAGACGGGCACACACGTGACGGTTCGGTTTTCGGTAACCGACACAGGGGTGGGCATCCCGCCCGAACCTATGGGTCGATTGTTCAAGACTTTCTCGCAGGTGGATGCTTCGACAACGCGTACGTACGGCGGCAACGGCCTTGGGCTGGCGATTTGCAATCAGCTTGTCGAATTGATGGGGGGCCGCACCGGGTTTGAGAGCGAGCGCGGCCGTGAATCCACCTTCTGCTTTGCCGTACCGCTGGAAAAGCAACGCGACGCGGTAGTGTGTGCGCGCAGCGCGGAAGACACGACCGTCAAGCGACACGCCAACCGACCTTCCGCACACCGCCCTGGGAATTGAGCCATGAGAGCTTTCTTCGAGAGAGGCCGGAAGACGCCGCGCGGAGCCACATGGGCTTCGCCGGTTCTGATCATGGCCAAGCTGGCCGCGGTGGTTCTCATCGCTGAAGCTGTTGCGATATCCATTCTGCCTTTTCTTGACATGTCTGAGGGACTACCCGAAGCGCTCGTCGATGCCGGGCTGATAACCGCCCTTGCCTTCCCAGGTGTTTACTGGCTGGTGGTTCGCCCGCTGAAACGCGCAGAAGCGGTCTTACAAACGTCAAGAGCGGCGGCTGAAGCCGCCAGCCAAGCGAAGAGCGAGTTTCTCGCCACCATGAGCCATGAGCTCCGCACCCCCCTGAATGGCGTCATCGGCATGACCGAGATTCTGCTGGGAACGGATCTCGACGAACAGCAGCGCCGCCACGCCTGGCTCGCAAAGTCGTCCGCCGATGCGCTCCTAACCCTGATCAATGACATCCTTGATCTTTCCAAGATCGAGGGCGGCACAATCGAGCTGGAATCAATCGACTTTGATCTGCAGTATGCGGTCGAAAGCGTCGCGGGCTCTCTCGCCTCCACTGCAGACTCCAAGGGCACCGAGCTTGTTGCGAGCGTTCATCCGGAACTTCGGTCGCTCTTCCAGGGCGACCCGGGACGGCTGCAGCAGATCCTCAGGAACCTGACGAGCAACGCCATCAAATTCACGGACAAGGGTGAGGTCAGTATCCGGGCCACCAGCGACCGGGAGACCGAGCGAGAGGTGACCGTCCGGTTCACGGTCACCGACACCGGCATCGGCATCCCGCCCGACCGCATGCACCGCCTGTTCAGGACCTTCTCGCAAGTCGACGCCTCCACCACGCGCAAGTACGGCGGGACAGGTTTGGGGCTCGCCATCTGCAAGCTGCTTGTCGAGAGGATGGGCGGCGAGATAGGTGTCCAGAGCGAATTAGGAAGAGGCTCCACCTTCTGGTTCACGATCCCGCTGCGGAAGCGGCCATGTTCCAAACCAAGCCCCAATCCAATCGCTCACAGTCTACGGGACGCCCGGGTCCTCGCTGTGGATGACAACGCCACCAACCGAACGGTTTTGCAGGAGCACTTCTCCTCTTGGAAGATCAACCACGAAATCGTGGCGGACGGAGCGACCGCCCTCCTGACGCTCAGGAACGCTGCGAGCGCGGGCACGCCAATCGACGTGGCGATTCTCGACATGCAGATGCCGGGGATGGACGGTGAGCAACTCGCCCGAGCGATCAAGAACGACCCCGCCATCGAGGGCACGGTGCTCATCCTGCTGACGTCCATGCATGGGATTGACGAAACAGAGCGGCTCAGAGCCCTCGGATTCGCCGGATGCCTGCAAAAGCCGATCAGGAAGGCCGTGTTGCTGGATTCGCTCGTTGAAGCCGTTGTGTGCGCCAACGCGCCCTCGCGGCGGCCCGATCAAGGGCTGCAGCGAAAGATCGAAGCGGCGATCAAGAGCTCAGCCGCCGCGAAACCAGGCGGAGCACGCATCCTTCTGGCCGAGGACAACGAGATTAGTGCCGAGGTCGCCACCACAGTCCTGTTCAAGGCGGGTTATGTTTGCGACCGTGTCTCCAACGGGAAACTGGCTGTGGAGGCAGTTCGAAAGCAAACCTATGACCTCATCCTCATGGACTGCCAAATGCCGGACATGGACGGGTATGAAGCCGCTCGTGCTATTCGCCAGTTGGAGTCGACCGACACCGCTTCGGCTCGCAGCGGCTCGCGAACACCCATTATTGCTCTGACCGCGAACGCATTGAAAGAGGACCGCGAGCGATGCCTTCAGGCGGGCATGGACGACTTCATTTCAAAGCCACTCCAGCATTCGCGTCTTCTTGCGCTGATTGAGACACACGTGCTCACAGGGCGACCTGAATCCGGCGAGCCTGAAGCGGACGTGCCGGAATCCGCCACCGTGCAGGCCGCTGCCGTTCCAGCGACGAGTGGTGATTCATCCGCTCCGATCCAGACCGATGATCTGCTCAAGCGCTGGGAGAGCCACCCCGACCTCGTCAAGAGCATTCTTGGCAAGTTCCAGGATCAGGCTGCCGATCTCGTGCGCCACATCGAGCAATGTTTCACCGATGGCGACGTCAAGGAGTTGGAACGCCAGGTCCACAGTCTCAAGGGAGCCGCGGGATATGTTGCTGCTGAAGGCGTGCACTATCTCGCTTCCCAGTTGGAGGCTATGGCTCGCGACGCGGAACTCGCCGACGCCGATGCGTGTATCAAGCGGCTCCGCCAAGAGGTGGCCGAGTGCTTGGAGTACATCCCCGAAGTCTTGGCGATGGTCGATCAGACGGGCCGGCCCTCGGAGACAAGCCCATGAAGAGCAAGAGCCCTGTCCTACTCGTGGACGATAATGACATCTCGGTCGATGTGCTGCGCACTGGCGTGGAGAACTCCGGCTATGAAGTTGTAGAGGCACGAAACGGTCTGCAGGCGCTCGACATTACTCGTGCGAGATCTTGCAGACTTGTCGTCTCGGACTGATTGTGGAGGGTCCTCATGGCAACGATCCTTATCGCTGAAGACATGGCGCTTGTTCGCGAATCAATCGCGGCTGCGCTTCGTCACGCTGGCCATGATGTGCTGTGTGCCTCAAACGGTGTCGAGGCCCTCGGCATCCTCCGCGGGCAGGTGCCGGACCTTCTGCTCCTCGACATCAACATGCCCGAAATGAGCGGAATCGACCTGCTCAAGAAGATCCGCGCAAGTGAATCGCTCCCCAATCCTCCCACAGTGTTCCTGACGGAGGCGGCGGAAAGGGATCTGGTGCTCGAAGCGCGGAGTCTTGGCGTCCACCACTATCTTCTCAAGTCCGAGTTCTCGCTGGATGACCTGTTCGTGCACATCAAGGCCGCACTCTCGGGCGATGAGCCGGAAACTCCAAGCAGCACCGATACAAGCCCCGTCATTCAGCGACGGGCGCCAGCCAACATCACTCCCCAGGCATCGAAGAGCACCACGACCGAGTCAAAGATCGTCACAGACGCGGAACCCCAGCCCCGCACGCGCCATCGGGCCAAACCATCGGTTGATGCTTCCGAGGCACTCAAGTCGCTCAAGCCGCTTATGACGCGTTCACAGCTCAAGGAAAGACTCGAATCGTGCGATGCACTCAAGGCGTTCTCTCCGTCGGTGTCGGAAGTGCTCAAACTATCGCGAAGTGCCACAGCCACGATTGAGCAGTTCGCCGCGGCGATCAAGCGCGATCAGGCAATCTCACTCGTGATCCTCAAACTCGCCAATTCCGCCGCCTACACACGCGGGAAGCCCGCAGATTCGATTGACAAGGCGGTCATGCGTATCGGCACCAAAGCCATCGGACAAGTCGTGCTCAACATCAGCGTCATCGAAAGCCTCAGCACAGATACCGAGCGGTCTGAGCTCGATGTGCGTCAGTTCTGGGAGCACGCCATCAGCTGCGGCATCATCGCTGCGAAGATCGCATCTGCCCTGGGCGAGAAAGAGCCCGACCGGGCATTCACGATGGGTCTCATCCACGACGTCGGGCGTCTGATCTATTCGGAGCTGCTGGGTAGTGTGTATTCCGAAGTGAAACAGGTGGCGGGAGATCTGGGCTTGCCACTTGAGCAGGTCGAGAGCCGCCTGCTACTTCTCAATCACGCGGACGGCGTGGACCAGGTGCTCCAAGCCTGGAGGTTCCCGAGGGATCTGATCGATCCAGTCGTGTCCCATCACTTGTCCTTCGCAGGTATCCAGAAGATCGCTCCGCAACGACGCCGGGAAGCCGCAATCCTTGCTCTGGCAAACCGTCTCTCTCACGCATTGCTCATTGGAACCAGCGGCAACGACACCGTCTACCCGGTACAGGAATTCTGTGATGGACTCAAGATCGAGCCCGGCACAATTGCGGACATCGAACAAAGCACTCGCGATCAGACGGATGACATCAAGCTAGCAATGCTCGCTGCCGGTGGTCAGGGGCCGTGGCCCGACCAACGCAGCGCTGTTCGCGATCGTCTGCGATCGCCTTTCCGTCCCCTTTTCGTCAGCGCCAATCCGGAAATGGACACGTACCGAATCTTCTGCGATCAGCTCCGGGATGCGGCGGACGCAGCTCCCAATGTCGGTGTATTGCACTTGGCTCACGCTCGCGAGTGCAGTCCACTGTGGACCACTTACAGCAACGCAGAAGCCGATGCCGGTGTCGCCGATGTGGTCCCACAGCCTGCCGATGGTGTCGAAGTAGCGGGCCATCGCGTGGTCACCGCCCGCGGTGTTCTCCAGATAGACCGGCACCTCGGTTTCGAGGTACTTCAGCACC
>JADFGU010000008.1 GCA_022567535.1 Planctomycetota bacterium
TTGTCCTGGATAGCTATTTGTGTCAGACTCTGTTCATACGCTATGGCCACGGAGTCTGGCGCTCTAGCCGGATCTCCGGCGCCGTCGTCATTTCGGATAACATCCCCACCGATAATTCATGGCATCCTAGTCGAGCCGGGGACCGTGTTTAGCGATTCGCTGGCCGAGAGAGTCTGGGCGTACCGGCTACTAAACAGATTTCACGTTCGCACGCGAGATCATGTCGTAAGAAGAGAATTGCTCTTGAAGTCTGGCGACCGCTACGATGCTGATCTGGCCTATGAGACCGAGCGTACGCTGCGCAATCTGCCGTTTATTTACGACGCCGAAGTGACCCTTGACTCGACCAATCCTGACAGCGTGAACTTGCGCGTTCGAACGATTGCCCAAATCATTCCCGGGCCGTAGAAAAGGCCACGCTCCAAATCGGTGGTGACATCGACGGCCTTGAGGTCGATGTCGGTGACAGTGATGAAGTTGGTCTGAGCCAGGGCGTCGAAGAAGCGTGGGAGTTTTTCCGCCGCGACAACGACTTCTAATTCGACGTGTCGCACGTCGTAGAGACGATTGTCGGGACTCGTGAAGCGACCGGTGATGCCGTAGGCGTAGTCCGGGTGCATCTGCTGGGCGCCGGCGTCCTGGACCGAGCCTGCGAGCGGGTACTTGCTCTGGTACCAGCCGGGGACGAGCGGCGCGGTGAATCGCAGCGAGGCGATGCGCTTGACGGGCGACTGGGTGACGGCTGTTTGCTCGCCGTTCACATCGGTGTTGGCACGACCGACCGCCTCGAGCACGTCTGAGACGGCCCAGTAGTCGTGCTGCCAGAGGAAACAGCGTGAGAGCGTCGGCACGCCGCCCAGGCGATCGGGCCAGATCTCAGGCCAGGAATTTCTTTGCAGCTTGGGAAACATGCGCATGTCGGCGTAGACGGAGATCTCGTTGGCGTGCCGACGGTATTCGGCCATGCGGCTGTTGATGATCTTCTCGTCGAGCAGGTCTCTTTCCTCGGGTGTCATCACGATCTGGCCGTCGGACGCTTCCCTGGCGGCCGACTCCCGCTCGCGAAGGTCGACGAGCAGGGCGGCCAACTCGGCTGGGTCGATGACCGGCCCGGCGTTTATTGACGCGAGCAACTGCTCGTAGACCGACGGCGGGTGGGCGGGGCCGGTCACGAACAGCTCATTCATCGCCAGCCGCTTGAGGTCGGCATCCTCGCCCGTGGGTTCGGGGAACAGCCCTTCGATGAGCGGGCCGCGGCCGCGTCGGTTGAACTCGTCGGCGGCGGCGATGACCTCCTGCAGTTGTGCGAGCTGCTTGTCGCGGCGGGCGCGGAAATACTCGGTGATCCTGGTGTTGGGCGCGACGCCGGGCATCTCCACCGGCGGCACGTTGGGATCGATCTGGAAATCCGAGTAGGCGACCTTGACATCGACGGATTGGTAGTCGCTGGTGACCTTCCGCTGGAGGTCCCCACGGATCCGATTGTTCCAACCGGAGGAGACCGCCCACGCTGCGGGATAGACCGCCAACGCGATGGTTGAGAGGATGACGATCCACATGTTGGCTTTGACCCAACCGATGAGGTTGCTCATTGCCGGCCCTCCTCGTTTGGGTCCAGCACCTCGAGTGTCCAGATGACCTGATACGTCTGGAGGTCGAGGGTCGGATCGTGGACGGACGGCAGTGGTGGCAGAGGCGCGACGGCGATGAGATCCGCCTCGTCCGTGCCGAACGTTGCGGTGACAGGGGCGCTTCGGGCGCCGCCTGAATCGCCGCCCGTGATCTCGCCGGCTGGCGCGCCGACTCCTTGTGGGGTGGCCTTCTTGATACTTATCTGCTGCCAGGCGGCGCGGCCGGTGTCGACGATGCGATACGGCACGCCGTCGCGCACGCGGTTGGCGCGAATCCATCGGTCGATGGTCTGCGACATGAGCTGTTGCGAGTCGAGGCGCGTGGTGGTGAGTTTCATGACAACGCGGATGAGGCGTTTCTGACTGATCGTCTCGTTCGGATCGAGCTTTTCGTTCGGTTCGTCGTCATATATGCCAAAGTCGATCATCGCCGTCTCGTAAATGAACGCGGCGTGCTCGGTCTTGGGCTTCTCGTCGGCCGTGCCGAGATACTCGATATCGAGTGATTCGAGCACGAGAGCGGGCTCGGCTGGCCCTTCTTCGGGTGCCGGCGTGCTGGTCTCGTAGGTGTTGGCGGTTTCGATCATCATGGCGGCGTCGTCGATGATGCGCGGGTAGAGGTCCCGCCAGAGCGTGAGCATCTGGAGGTTGGGGGCGAGGAAGCTGGGCGGGGCGGACTGGGTGACGTCGCCGGCCTCTTTCTTGAGGCGTGCGGCGGTGCTGGCCACGTCCTGGATGACCGGCGACGGGCCGTTGTCCTTGATCTGCATGGTGTCCCAGAGCGGGCGGAGGAACATGATGCCGCCGGTGGCGACGGCGATGGCGGCGGCAACCCCGAACCAGCCGATCTTGCGGTGCCACATCGCCTGTCGGATGATCACGACCGGCATGAGGTTGGCCCGCAAGGCGGCGCGATCGAGCCCCTGCAGCGCCAGGCCATAGGCCACGGCGAGGTTCCCGGCGGCGGCCTGGAAGTCTCTGTCTTCGGGCCCTTCCACGCTCAGCCGCTTGAACCCATCGAGCTTGTATACGTTGAGGCCGAGCTGCTGCTTGAGGAAGCGTCGCATGCCCGGCAGTGAGAATGTCGAACCGAGCCCGATGAGCCGGGTCAGCTTCGTGTCAGGATGCAGCGAGCGGTAGTAGCCGATCGAGCGCTGCACGTCCTGGGCCAAGTCGCCGTACACCGAGTGCATGGCCTGGTAGACGTGCTTGGCGTGCTTGGTGGCGGCGGCTTCGCGCTTGAGCTTCTCGGCCTTGGCGTAGGAGAGGCTGAACTTCTCGACCAGCGCTTCGGTGAAGTGGTGCCCGCCGATGGGGAAGGTGCGGATCCAGACGCGGCCGGCGTCGGCGACGATGAGGTCCGTCGATGTGGTGCCGACGTCCAGGATGATCGTGCCCTCGGTCTGCTCGGTGAACTGCAGGTCGTGGGCCAGCGCGTTGTACGCGGCGACCGGCCCGAGGGTCACGACGCCGGGCACGATCCCCACGTCCTGAAATTGCAACATCTGCTGGACGATCTGCTCGCGGCGCATCGCGAAGATCCCGACCTCGATCTCGGGCGAGTCCGGGCTCACGAATGTCTGGTAGTCCCACTCGACCTCGTCCAGTGAGAAGGGGATCTGCTGGACGGCCTCGAACTTGACGATGTCGGGCACCTTCTTGGGCTCGACGGGCGGGAGCTTTGCGAAGCGTGCGAAGGCCGAGTGCCCCGCCACCGAGACCGCCACAGCTGCCCCGGAGAGATCGACCCGGTTGGCGAGCACGCTCAGCGCCACGCGGATGGCCTCGTTGGTATCGATATCGGGCGTGGAGAGCACCTTGGGGTGCTGGACGATGGCGAACTCGAGGACGTTGACCTCTTCGCCGGCGGCCTCGAGCTTGATCGCCTTGATCGCCCCGGCGCCGATCTCGATGCCCCAGCAGATGTTGGTCGAAGCCATGATCGCTCCTTGCGGTTGTCTGGGCCCGGAATCGGGCTGACGCGGATCCTACCCCATCTGCCCGAGGGCCTCATGGCCCGTCGAGAATGCCCCGGTCCGGGCGGAGCCGCCCGTTCGTGACCACGAGCGATACGAGCCCGCCCCTGGTCGTGTTCCTCGGGGTTGACGGACAGGCGACGACGTTACATTTCGGTGACAGTTCGGGGGGCATAGCCAGCTCTGGCCCGGGCATTGCCGGATCCATCGGGCACCGCCCGACTGACCGGAACCCGGGTGCCACACCTCGCGCTTCGCGCAGGTGTGCCAAGGGCACCGTCGCACACCTGCGCTGCGGCGGCGATGTGTGGCACCCCGGTCGGCGGTGGAACAGGGCCGAGGCCAAATGGAAAATATTGATTGACACGGCCCGGCTGTGTGGTAGTCTGGGGGTGGGAGAAGCATAAGGAGGTGCGCTGTGATGACCAGGCCTGTTCGCTGTGCGTTCAGCGTGTGGGGCGGCCCGGTGGGAGCGGCGATGCTGGGTGTGAGGGCCGTCGCCGCGATCTGGAGTGACGACATGAAATCAACAGCACTGTTCGCGATAACGGCCATGACGACGGCTCTGCTCGCGGGCGGGGCGCTGGCGCAGACGAACGGCACCTACCTGCTCACGTCGAGCAACACCGTGAGTCCGAGTTCGCCAACGACGACGATCGCGATCTGGGCGGCGTGGGATGATCCCGCGCCTCAGTTCTTGTTTGGTGCCGGCGATTACGACTTGACGGCCGGCGATGGTCAGTTCTCGAATCCCATCAACGTGCTGCAAGGTCCTGGTTCCTCCACCGGGGTGATCGCGGGCAATGTGATCTCTGGTGGGGTCAACGGCCAGCTCTATATCCCGGGATTCAACTGCAAATGGGGATGCCCGTTGGGCGGGCCGGAGCTGCTCGCGACCTACGACTGGACCACGACTGACTTTACCCCGCGTGCGGTGGATCTTCATACCAGCAACACAAGCATCTTCATCGTCTTTGATCCACAGACGGGGAACTTTGTTAGCCTGTACCCGCACGAGTTCATGCCCGGCTCGGGTGTGATCAACGTCGTCCCCGCCCCGGGGGCGTGGGTCATGCTCGCGCTGCCGCTGGTGGCAGCCACGAGAAGGCGGCGATCATGACGCAACAACGCTCAATATCGATGCAACAAGGAGTGATGCCATGCGACGGACCATGACGTGCTTGTTGGCGGTCCTGCTCACCGCTCCCGCGCTCGCGCAGACGAACGGCACTTACCTGCTCACGTCGAGCAACGCGGTGAGTCCGAGTTCGCCGACGACGACGATCGAGATCTGGGCGGCGTGGGACAATCCCGCCAAGGTGACGATGTTCGGCGCCGGAAACTATGACCTTACCGCGGGTGACGGCTTTTTCTCGAATCCGATCAACGTGCTGAACGGCCCGGGTTCATCGACGGGTGTGATCAACGGCAACGTCATCACCGGCGGGATCAACGGGCAGATTTTTCTTCCGGGATGTGGATTCCCAGGTTGCCCCAGGGATCTCTCCACCTTGCTGGCGACGTACGACTGGACGGCGACGGATTTCACGCCGCGCTCGGTGGATCTCTTCACCAGCAACACAAGCCTCTTCATCATCATCAATTGGGTGACGCATGAGTGGATCGAGTTGTACCCGCACGAGTTCTCACCCGGGTCGGGAGTGATCAACGTCGTCCCGGCCCCGGCGGCGTGGGTCGTGCTGGCGCTGCCGCTTGTGGCAGCCACACGAAGGCGGCGATTGTGAACGGTCCTTGCGCCTTGGGCTGCGACACAACCAGGAGCTCTGGCGATGAAGTCGTTTTCTGATCGTACGAAGTCGAGCGGGGACCGCCTGCTTGCGCAGGCGGCTCTGTTGTGGCGGGGACGGGAGGGGCGACCCGGGGGTGGGCGGTGAGCCGCTCGCTGGCGCTCGGGCCTCCTTTATCTGCGTTGAGCCGCTCGCTGGCGCTCGGGCCTCTTTTCAGAGTGCGTTCCGGTTCGGCGGTGCGGGGCGCGGGATCGGAACTACCATGCGGCGGGATGGCTCGACGACAGCTGCATGACCGTTACTTCCGTCAGGCCAAGGCCGAGGGGTACCTGGCGCGGTCGGCGTACAAGCTGATCGAGATCAACGATCGCAAGCGGCTGATCCGTCGCGGCGACGCGGTGCTGGACCTCGGGTGCGCCCCGGGGTCGTGGCTGCAGGTGGCGGCGGAACTGGTCGGGCCACGCGGCGTCGTGGTGGGGATCGACCTCAAGGCGGTTCAGGCCGAGATGGCTGCCAACGTGCGCACGATCGAGGGCGACATCAACTCGGTGTCGGCGGAAGATCTGCTGGCGTCGGTTCGGAGAGCCGATCCACCAATGCCAGAGTCGGCTCGGAGAGCCGATCCACCAATGCCCACGTCAGCTCGGAGAGCCGACCCACCAGCGGAGTTGGCGGATCGAGAGTGTTTCGGGGTCGTCCTCAGCGACATGGCGCCCAACACGACCGGGGCCGGCGACGACTTCGTCTCCGAGCGACTGTGCCGACGCGTGCTCGAACTACTTCCCGGGGTGCTGAAGCCGGGCGGAAACCTGGTGATGAAGGTGCTGGAGGGGTCGGGCTACCCGCTGCTGCTGGGCGACACGAGCGCGATGTTCACCGCGTGCAAGGGGTTCAAGCCACGGGCGAGCCGGGACGCGTCGCGGGAGATCTACATCGTCGGACGCGGGTACCAGAGATAGCGAGTCCGCAGATCGGATGTCACGTCGAGACGTGTGCGGGACGCCGAGTCTGAGCAGAGCGAAGGCTCGGATATCTCGTGTTGACCTGCGTATGCGCGATCCGAGCCTTCGCCCGCGGCGGGCTCAGACTCGGCGTCCGTTCAGGTGCGGATGGGACGCGTTGAGTAACACGTCGCTGGGACATATACCCTATGGGCGTGACATTCCTTGCACCCATCCCGGCGATCGTGGCGACGGCGGTCGCAGTGCCCGCGCTCCTGGTGTTCTACTTTCTCAGGCTCAAGCGCCTGCCGGTGCGCGTCAGCTCGACCATGCTGTGGGAGGACGCGGCGCACGACCTGCAGGTCAACGTCCCTTTGCGCTGGCTCCGCCCGTCGTGGATGCTGCTGCTGCAGCTGATCGCGCTGGGGCTGCTGCTGGGGGCGCTGGGTCGGCCGGCGGTGCGCATGGACGCGGCGGCGGGCGAGCGGCTGGTAATCATCATCGATCGCTCGGCGTCGATGAACGCGCGCGATGCATCGGGGGTGACGCGGCTGGACCGGGCCACGACGCGGGCGGCCGAGCTGGTCCGGGAGGCGGCGCGGGCCGGCTCGCGCGTCATGCTCGTGGTCTTCGCGACCACCGCCGAGGTGCCGGTCGGGTTCACCTCCGACACGCGGCGGCTGGTGCGGGCGATCGAGTCGATCGAGCCGACGGATGGTCACGGCGACCTTCGGGCGGCGCTGTCGCTCGTCTCCGCGGCCGGGGCCAACGAGACCAGCGAGACCGCGACGCCGGAGTGGGCGGGGACACTCATGGACGTGGTGCTGCTGAGCGACGGCGTGTTCGACGAGACCGAGCCGCTGCACGTGCCCGGCGCGCGGGTTCGATACGAGTCGATGTCGGCAGTAGAGGGCGGGGACAGGCAGAACGTCTCGATCGACGCGCTGAGCGCCTCGCGCGATCCGAATCGGCCGGGCGTGGTCCGCGCCTTCGTGCGCCTGGCCAGCACGCGCCACGAGCCGGTGAGCACCACACTCACGCTCGATTTCGAGGGGGTGGTTTTCGAGCGCCGCGTGGTTGACATCCCCGCCGCCATGGGCGACGGCTCGCCCGGTGAGGCTTCACTGACGCTGCGTCTGAACGAGCTTCGGGCAGGCGTGCTGCGCGTCAGCATCGACGCGGCCGACGCGCTCAGAGCGGACAACAACGCGGCGGTGGTGCTGCCGCCGGCCGGGCGACCGAGCGTGCTGCTCGTGCACCCCGACGGCGAGGGCGCAGGGCAGGGCGCGGTGTGGCTGATTGCCGACGTGCTGGAAGAGCTGTCATTGTCGGGCGTGCAGGTCGTCGGGGCGTCGGAGGGGGAGTCGATGCGGCGTGACGGTCGGATCGGGCGGTTCGGGCTGGTGGTGTACGACCGTGTGTCGCCGGTGCGGCTGGTGCCGACGCCGTCTTTGAGCTTCGGCGCGACGCTGCCGATCGACGGGTTCACGGCCCGCGTCAACGACGGGCCGACGCGCGTGCTGTCGTGGCGGCGGACGGACGATTTGTTGCGCGACGTGTCGCTGGACGCTCTGGTAGTGGCCGAGACCGCGACGCTGGTGATGGACCGCGACGCCGAGCGGCAGATGACGACGCTGGCGCGCGGGGCCGACGGGCCGATGATCGTGCGCCTCGAGGGCGCCACGCCGCGCGTGGTGGTGGGGTTTGACATCCGGCAGTCGACCTGGCCGCTGAGCCCTGGATTCTCGATCTTTTTGAGCAACGTGGTGGAGACGCTGGCGGTGTCGGGCGGGGGTGAGGGGCGGAGTTATTCGACCGGCGAGGTGGTGGTTGTGGCGGTGCCGACCGGATGGAGGCGACTCGATCTCGAGGGGCCGGTGTCGCTGGGCATCGGCCGCGACGACGTGCCCGGCGCGGGCGAGCGCGTCTCGCTGGGCGTGCTCGAGCGCGTCGGCGTGTACCGGATGAGTGTGGACGGCGAGCCGATCGCCGCCGTGGCCGTCAACCTCGATAGCCGCACGGAACGCATGCTCGGCGGCGTGGACGCGGTGACGATCGGCGGCGAGAACCTGGCATCAACGGGCGGTGGCGCGGAGCCGCGCGAGGTGTGGCACTGGTTCGTGCTCGGCGCGATGGTGATCCTCACGTGCGAGTGGCTGCTCAACGCGGCGCAGATGCGCGTGTGAAGTGCGCCCGAGCAGATGACTGCCTCGGCGAAGACTCGGATCACGCGAGACATCGGTGACCGCAAACATCATCGGGGATATCCGAGCCTTCGCTCCGCTCAGACTCGGCGTCGTGCGCACAGGTCAACGCGACATTTGAGTGTGGGAACGCGGCGCGGTTGGACCCGGGGGGACCGCTCCCTTCCGATCGCGGCTCGTAACGGAGGTCGCGGCTCGTATCGATCGCGGGTCGTGTCGGATGCGGGTGGTATCGGATGCGCGCGTGCGAGGCACAGAGGTTGGCGCTCTCACACGGCGGGCGCGCCGTCGTTGGTGCGCCGTTCCGCCGCGGCCCTCAGGATGCCCAGGATGAGGTTCAGTCGATCCGCGACCCGGTGCATGTCCCTTGGGCGCTGCTCTGGGTTGGGCTCGACGCACTGCATGATCAGGTCATTGAGCCGATCGTTCACGTCGCTGTTCATCTCGGCCACCGGCTTGGCGCGCTCGATGAGGTGGGTTTCGAGCGAGCCGACGAGCGAGTCCTCCTTGGCCAGGGCGGTGGGGATGTTCCGGCCGGTCATCACCCAGTACATGGTCGCGCCGAGGTTGTAGACGTCGGTGCGGGGCGTGATGGCGCGTCGGTGGACCTGCTCGGGGGCGATGTAGTCCGGGGTGCCCTGGATGCGCGGCTTGATGGTCCCGATGGCGCACGACTGCCCCAGGTCGATGATCTTCACCACCATGTTGTCCGAGACGATGATGTTGTTGGGCTTCATGTCGGCGTGGACGTAGCCGTGCTCGTGCATGTGGGCCAGACCCTCGGCCACCTGGTGAAAAATGTGGACCGCGTCGACCTGTTCCGGACGGCGCATGGCCTCGAGGGTCATCCCGTCCACCAGCTCCATCACCAGGAACAGCTCGCGGACGGAGATCAGGCGCTGCTTCTTCTTGATCAGCCTCTGGATCCGCCGAATGGCCGGGTGGTCGAGGCGCGTGGCGACGCGGTATTCGGATTCGGCCTGGTCCAGATACCGCTGGTCCTTGGCGTCGTCCTTGACGATGTGCTTGAGCGCCCAGACCTGCTTGCTGCGCGGGTGCTGGACGAGGTAAATGGCCGAAGCGGCACCACGCCCGAGTTCGCTCAGAACCCGGAACCCCTCGACCATGTCACCTGTGCTCTTGGTCCGCACCTGCTCACACACCCAGGATCCCGGCCGGCGTGACCGGCCGAGACGGATCATCGATGCTCTCCCCCGCACGTGCAAGGGACGACTCCCCCATCGGCGAGCGACGGCTGATTCTTGCCCCCCCGACTCGCATGAGAACCCAATCAAAGCCCGATCTTCACGGGCCGCCGTACCTATTGGCTCGATCGGATGAATCGCGGGCCGCGTCCATCCGAGTCTGCACAGATCAGGTCAGCAACCCAGAGTGTATCGCTCAGCCGAGCGATCGCCGCGCCGCCAAACACTTGGTACCGTGCTCGTCACCGATGGGTTCCCGCGAGAGGGCGAATCAGCGGGTCCAGGCGAGCTGGGCCCGGAAGGCGGCGGCGGGGAATAACGGCCCGGGATCGCTGGTCTCGACCAGGTCGCTGTGCAGCAGGATCCGGTCCGCCGGGATGTCGTACTCTCGGGCCAGCGACCTGACCAGCTGCACCAGCCGGCGGAGCTGCGATTCCGTGAACGGGTAGCGGCGCCCGTCGCCGACCAGGCAGATGCCGATCGAGTGTCGGTTGTACCAGTCGGCGTCCTTGCCGGCGGTGTGGGCCCCGGGCAGCTGATCCAGCCACCGGTAGGCGACGTAGATCTCGCCGTCCTGGATGCCCCTGCCGTTGCCGATGACGAAGTGGTAGCCGAGCCCGGTGAGATGGAGGCGGTTGATGTGGTCTGCGGCGATGCTCTGGGGGGTGCCCAGGGGCGAGCCGCTGTGATGGATCACGATCGCCCGCCAGCGCTGGCGGTCTGTGGGCGCCCGTGTCCGGTGGACGCGCTCGATGGAACTGGGGCCTGCGGCGGCGACCAGGGGGGCCAGGCTGAGCCCGCTCAGCGCCGGAAGCCGCCCGTTCTCGGCCAACCCCAGCATCGCCGCCACCACTGTCATCGTCGCCAGCAGGGAGGTCCAGACGACCTTGGTGCGACGGCTGACCCCCGGCGAGGCGACGCGGCGTCGGCGGGATGGTCGGGAAACAGCCGGGCGTCTCAAGTCTGCGAGTCCTTTCGCATCACAGCGCCGCGTCATGCGGGGCGTTCGGACCATCTGGATCGGACGGCGGAGCGCATTGTCTGCGGTTTTGGGACGCGGGTCCGACCGTGCCTAGCCGATCTTGCGCCCCGAGCCCAATCCTGCGCGGCGCATGTCCCGCGCCTTGGGGCGTGCTGCGTTGAGGTGTGTGCGGGACGCCGAGTCTGAGTCCGCGAAGGCTCGGATGTCTGCGATGACCTCCGTACGCTCGGGATCCGAGCCTTCGCCCGCAGTGGGCTCAGACTCGGCGTCCAGGGCACAGGTTCGGCGTCCTGGGCTCAGACTCGGCGTCCGTGCGATTGCATGTGTGGTGCGGAGAATGCAACCATTCGCGTGTCAGTTTCGCCGACCCAGCCGACCGCGCAGGTTCGGGCGCCGCTGCCCGAACTCGTCTTCAATGTATTGCGGCGCATAGTCCCCGCGTATGCGGTCGTAGCGGTCGTACTGGGTTCGGGGCTTCTTGGGGTCGAAGAGCACCTCGGAGCATCCGGCCGAGACGCCGAATACGCCCGCGAGTATGAGCAACCCGGCAGCGGCGCGGGTCAAACGAATGTGAGCGTGGCTCCGTCCCATACAAAAAGTGTACCGCCCGTTTTCGCCGAGCGGTACACCAGAGGAGAAACAGATCCTGGCCGGTACCCTCAGTGATACGCCCGAATCGCCAGATGGTTCACGCCGCCGGCGAAAACGGGGCTGAACTGTGGTTCTCAAGGCCGCAGGCGGCCCGCCGCGTCCACCGACACCGCCCCCGAGGCTCGAAGCTGTCTGATCCCCTCAAAGAGGGCGACGCAGACCACCGTGGCGAGGTTGAGGGAGCGTTCGCCCGGAAGCATCGGCAGCGACAGCACCCGATCCGCGTGCCGCAGGAGCACCGCGTCCGGAAGCCCCGTCGATTCGGACCCGAAGACGAGGTGATCGCCGCGGCTGAAGGTGGCGTCGTAGTAGGGTCGGGGGGCGTCGACGGTGAAGAGCCACATGGGGGCGGTTCGTTGCGCCTCGTAGGCCTCCCATGAATCGTGCTCGTGGAGGGTGAGCCGGGGCCAGTAGTCGAGCCCCGCCCGCCGGCGGGCCTTGGCGTCCAGGCTGAACCCGAGCGGGTGAATCAGCCGCAGGGCTGCGCCCACGACGACACACGTCCGCCCGATGTTGCCGGTGTTGTTGGGTATGAGCGGCCGGTGGAGCACGACGTCGAACAGGGGCGCCGACCGGTCCACCGCTAGTTTTTGTGCTCGCGGATCCAGACCTGCTCGACCTGCCGCCGAGCCCGCACGCCGGGATCGACCCGCAGCGTGTGCTCGAGGGCGGATTGGAACCGTGAAGACCGGGGCGTGCCAATCCAGCGCATGACGTTGTCGGAGCTGAAGACCGCCGCGATCGGGAAGACGCGGTATCGCTCCTCACCGTCTTCGTAGCGGAAGTTCTGGTTCGACGCCAGCAGCGCATCCATGATCTCGTGGTCGATGTCCGCGACGATGGTGTGCTCGTACACGCGCTTGATCTTGGCATTGCCGACCAGAGTCTTGAACCTCTTGCGATCCTTCTCCTCGGCTTCGGCGCTGGGCTCGCTGCCGTCGCGGTTTTGCAACGGCAGCCGCATCATCATCCCGATCACGTTCACATCGCGCCATTTCTCCCGTTGCAGCAAGTCCATCTTCGGCTGTATGTCCTCATAGCTGGGAACCCAGTCCGGCGTCCAGAAATACATCACGGTGACGCGGCCGTCAAAGGTGCGCGGCGGCCGACCGAACATGTTCTCAGAAGGCTCGGGCGGCGTGAACGTCCTGATATCGTCGTTCTCATCATCCATCGAGCTGTTCCGGCGGATCTTCAGGATCTCCTTCTCGAACTCTCTCCAGCGGTTCGGCCATTCGGCGTCGATGTACTGCTGCTGCGAGGCGGAGGGGAACTTCAGGTCGGGCATGTCGGAGAGATCCAGCTGCTTCTGCACGGCGCTGGTTCGGCGCGCCAGGGCCTCGAGCGCCGCCGCCTCACGCTTCACACGTGCGGGATAGCCGTCCGCGTCCCGTCGGTTCTCGGCCACGAGCTGGACGACGGCGTCGTTGACGGAGGCGGTCTCGATGTCGGCGTAGCGCAGGTTGCCCGCCCGGTCGATCAGGTAGAAGTCCGGATCCTGATCCACACGCAGGGCTCGCCGGAACGCGCCGTCGGCGTCGTGCGCGAGCAGGATCCCCGCACCGGCCGTCTTCGCCGCCTCGTTGAACCGCCGCGCGTCGTGCACGCCGACCACGATGAGATCCGTCTCGCTGTGCTCGTCCGCCAGACGCCTGGCGGTCCGCACCGCACCGCGCGCGTGCGGGTTCCAGTTGGCCCACGTCAGGATCAGGACAACCTTGCCGTCGGTCAGGCCCGGGCTCAGCGCCTGGCCGTTCGTCCAGTCGCTGAGCATGGTCCAGGTGATGGCGGGGAAGGGGCTGAGCTCCATCGCGTCCAGCGCGGCACGCCGATCGCCGGCGCCCTCGCGGACGGGGTCGGCGGCGGCGGCGCTGATGGTGGCGGCGAGCAGGACTGTGGCGATCGTGGAAGGCTGCATGGTCGTCATCCTCTTGGGCAACGCACGTCGGGGCGTCGCATCGATGCATCATATCGCCAGCTGGGGCGATGGGTGGAATACCGTCCGGGCGCGGTCACCCCGCGGCGGGGCGGCCCCCCATACTCATATAGACCGACGAGACGATCTCAGGTTCCGTCCCCGCAGCGACCCGAGATCAGATGTCGCCCCGGGCGCGGGTGGGACGCCGAGTCTGAGTCCGCGAAGGCTCGGATATTTGCGATGACCTCCATACGCTCGCGATCCGAGCCTTCGCCCGCAGCGGGCTCAGACTCGGCGTCCGTTCAGGTACAGGCGCGGGAACGAGGCACGACCGGAAGGGAGTGCTCGGGGAGTGGCGAGTGCGATATTGATTGTCGAAGGACCGCTCCCTCCCGGTCGCGGCTCGTAACGGAGGTCGCGGCTCGTTGGGAGGAACCCGGAGACCGCTCCCTGCCGATTGCGGCTCGTACGGGATCGCGGCTCGCTATGGCGGTGATGCCGGCGGGGCGCTGTGTTTGATCAGGCGGGGCTTTTCCTGGGTGTGGGATGATCCTAAAGTGTGTGCATGACCAGACACCGATCACTGTGCCGCCCCGTGGCGGTGTGCGTGCTGATGGCCCTTGGCGGGTGCGACGATGCGACCAGCCCCGGGGGGGGGGCCCAATCGACGCTGGGCAAGTCGGCCGAGTTCGCCCGGAACGTCGCCGGCGACATCGAGGCGCGCGACGCGCAGACCGGCGGGATGGCCGACGCGATCACCGGCTCGTCGGCGCGGGTGGAGCTGGCCGGGCTGGTGTGGTCGATCCCCGCGGGCTGGAGCCGACAGCCCGGCGGCATGATGGATGAGTTCTCGCTGGTGGTGCCGGGCTCGAGGGGCAGCGAGACGGCGGCGAAGTTCTACGTGGATATCGGCGGCGGCGTGCAGGCAAACCTCAAGCGGTGGAAGGGGCAGATGACATACGCGGGCGGGCCGACCGACGCGCGCATCGAGACCCGCACGCTGTCGGGCCACACCGTCACGACCATCGCGATGGAGGGGACGTACATGATGCTTCTTCCCAGCGGGGCGAGCGTTCGGCGGGACGGGTACGCGTTCCGGGGGGCCATCATCGAGGGCCCGCGCGAGTTGGTCTTTATCAAGCTTGTCGGCCCCGAGGAGTTGATCGAGGTGGTGGATCGTGATTGGCGTCGGCTGATCTCGTCGATGCAGGCGAACTGAACGCCGCTGTCGCGATCGGGCGCAGCACGGACGCGGGAGCGCGAATTTGCTCTGGTGGCACGCCGCATTGCTCGGGCTGGTCGAGGGGATCACCGAATACCTGCCGATCTCTTCGACCGGGCACCTGATCATTGTGACCGGGCTGCTGGGGCTGGGCGGCGACCCGACTACCAAGTCGGCGATCGACGCGTTCACGATCGTGATCCAGGGCGGCGCGATCCTGGCGGTGCTGGGGCTGTACCGCCGGCGCGTCGGGCAGATGATCCGGGGGCTGGCGGGCCGGGACCGGGTGGGGCTGAAGCTTGCGATCAATCTCGGCGTGGCGTTCATGCCGGCGGCGGTGCTGGGCGTGCTGCTGGACGACTGGATCGGGTCGAGGCTGTTCAGCACCTGGCCCGTGCTCGCGGCGCTGGCGCTGGGGGGCGTGTACATGATGATCGTCGATCGGCTGCGGAAGCGGCGCGGCGAGGATGAAGCTGCCGTGGACATCACGGAGCTGACGATCCGCAAGTCGCTGATCATCGGGCTCATGCAGTGCGTTGCGATGTGGCCGGGCACGAGCCGATCGATGATGACGATCACCGGCGGCGTGCTGGTCGGGCTCAGGCCCAGGCAGGCGGCGGAGTTCAGCTTTCTGCTGGGGCTGCCGACGCTGGGAGGGGCGTGCGTCTACAAGCTGGGCAAAAACCTCAAGCAATCGCACGACGCGGGCACGGCCAACATGTTCGACACGATCGGGTGGACGGCGGTGGTCATCGGGCTGGCGGTGGCAACGGTTTCGGCGGCGCTGGCGATCAAGTGGCTGGTGGGGTTTCTGAACCGGCACGGGCTGACGCCGTTCGGGTGGTATCGACTGGCCCTGAGCGCCGTGCTGGCGGGGCTGATCGCCGGTGGCGTGGTCTCGATCGGCGACTCGGCGGATCAACAAGATTCGGAGCGGCCGGAGCGACCGGTCGAGGCTATTGATACGCCGTGACGCTTCCCTCGGACCACATCAGGGTTCTGATGCTCGAAGATGTCCACCCCTCGGCCAGGGCGATGCTGGAGCAGGCGGGCGCGCAGGTCACCTCGGCGCCCGGATCCATGCCCGCCGATGAGCTGAAGAACGCTCTTTCGGGCGTCCACCTGCTGGGGATCCGCTCCAGGACGAACCTGGATGCGGGTCTTCTGGAGAGCGCCTCAGAGTTGATCGCCATCGGGTGCTTCTGCATCGGGACGAACCAGGTCGACCTCGACCGGGCGTGCGGGCTGGGCATACCCGTGTTCAACGCGCCGTTCGCCAACAGCCGCAGCGTCGCGGAGCTGACCATGTGCGAGATCGTGGCGCTGCTCCGCGGCCTGCTGCCCAAGAGCATGGCGATGCACGCGGGCGTGTGGGATAAATCGGCGGACGGCTCGAGAGAGGTGCGGGGCAAAACACTGGGCATCGTCGGCTACGGGCACGTCGGCTCGCAGGTATCGGTGCTGGCCGAGGCGCTGAGCATGCGCGTGATCTTCCATGACATCGCTCCCAGGCTGCCGCTGGGAAACTCGCGCGCCTGCCGATCGCTCGATGAACTGCTGCGCGAGAGCGATGTGGTGACGCTGCATGTGCCGGCCACACCCGCGACACGCGGCTTGATCGACGAGGCGCGGCTGTCGATGATGCGCCGCGGCGCGATGCTCATCAACAACGCGCGGGGCAGCATCGTGGATCTTGACGCGCTCGCCGAGGCCGTGCGCGACGGGCGGATTGCGGGCGCTGCGCTCGACGTCTTTCCCCAGGAACCGGGTTCGAGCGGACAGCCTTTCGAGAGCAAGGTCCGCGGGCTGCCCAATGTCATCCTCACGCCGCACATCGGCGGCAGCACGCTTGAAGCACAGGAGAGCATCGCCAAGGAAGTGGCGGGCAAGCTCGCCAGTTTCGTGCTGCACGGCTCGACGACTGGCTCGGTGAATGTGCCGGAGGTGGAGCTGCCCGGTCGCCCCAACGATCGTGGCGCCGACGAGCCCAGCCACCACCGCCTGCTTCACTTCCACCGAAACGTGCCGGGCGTGCTCAGCAAGCTGCACGCCATCGTGGCTGAAGTCGGCGCCAACATCAGCGGCGAGTACCTTCGAACGAATAACGAGATCGGCTACGTCGTGCTGGACACCGACCCATCGGCGGGCGCGGCACTCGCCGAGCGCATCGCGACCATTGAAGAGACAATCCGTGTGCGCGTGATTGCGTAACACTCCCAGGATCCTGATGGAGTTCGTGCCCGCTTCGGATCACGGGCCCAGCCGCGCTCCCGTCGAATCTACACCTCGACGAGCGTGTGGAGTTGTTCCTCGATTGGGGGCGACGAGAGCACGTCGGGCACATCAAGCAGACGAACGCGACGCGAGATGAGGTTCAGCACATCGACGCGGCGCTCGGCCAGGGCGCGGACGGCGTCGCGCAGATTCCCGGCCCGCGATCCGACCAGCGTGATCTCGCCCTCGATGATCGGCGCCAGATCGACCCGCCCCGGGCCACCGCCGCGCAGGACGATCGTGCCGCGAGGCCGCACCAGCCGCATCGCCAGGGCGATTCCATCGGCGGAGCCGGTGCAGTCGATGACGGCGTCCTGGTCGGCGCGGCGACCGACGTCGTCGGCGTTGCGGTGCTTGACCCCCCACTTCTCGCACAGCCCAAACCGGGCCGGGTGCGAGCCGAGCAGCCGGACCGAGGCGTTCAGCCGCGCCAGCCACTGCGCGCACAAGAGCCCGGTTGCGTTGTCGCCCAGCACGGTGACGTAGGTCTTGGCGTCCACGCGAAGCAGCTGTGCGATGTGCAGCGCCCCGGCGAGGGTCCACGCGAACACCGCATGATCGTCGTCGAGCGCGTCGGGCACGGGCACGACATTCTCGGCGGGCACCGCGATCAGTTCGGCCAGACACCCTTGCCGCTCGGCACTGCCGATCGTCACCCCTTCGCGGCAATGGTCGCCCAGCCCGCCGCGGCACAGGTCGCATCGGCCGCAGCGGATGTGGGGCTTGACGACCACGCGCTGCCCGACGCGCACATCGTCGCCGACGGCCCGCTGGATCACGCCGACGAACCGGCGTCCCGGCACGCCGACCGTTGGCAGCGAGCCGAGCTCGTCGCGACCGATGGCCACGCGCGTGGGGCGCACGAGCACCTCGCCCGGCCCGGGCTCGGGCGGATCGGCGCGGTCGTCGAGCACGAATCGGCCTTCTACGGATCGGATCGCTCGCACGGTTCTCCCGTCGCGGACTCGGCCGCACTGAGACTCGTCCCGGCGGCAGACCGGGCGGGTCCTTCCGGTTTATCGGTTGGGTGTGGGCCGGGCTGGAGCGATCGTCTCAGCCTCGCGGCAGAAGTCCCGCCGGGCTGGCCCGCACCTCGTTGGGCGGACCGGGCACGAACGGCAGACGCTCGATGAGCGTCGGCGATCGATGAAAGTACCGGTAGGTGTACATGACCTGGTTGGCGAACGGCTCGGCGGTCCGGTCAATCCAGCCCGACCACGCCGACGCGCTGAGCCCGAAGTCCTCGCCCGTGAGCGCGCGCAGGGCGCTGAGCGCGCTGGCGTTGACGGCCAGGCTGGGATCCTCGCGCAGCACGCGAACGAGCTGCTGAAGCACGCGATGCTCGGCATACTGCCCCAGCGCATGTGCGCACTCGGCGCGGACGGCGGCGGCAGGCTCGTTCTGTTCCAGGCAACGCCGCAACAGCGACGGGACGGCCTCGGGGTTGTGAATCCGCTGAAGCCCACGGGCCGCCTCGACCCGCACCAGTTCGCTCGGGTCGTCCAGCGCGGTGGCCAGCAGCAGGGCGTGCTCGGGCGTGCCATGGTTGGCCAGCCCGCGCGACGCCGCCATGCGCACGCTCTCGTCACGATCCGTGATGTTGGTCTCGAACAGGCCGAGGTAGATGTCCTCGCTGGCGAACGGCGCGCTGACCAGCGTCAGTGTGCCGCTGAAACGATCGCTCGCGTTATAGGGGTTGCGGGCCATGATCGCAGCCCTGCTGTAGTCGGGCCCGGTCTGAAAGTCGAGGATGCTCCTGGCGCCCGGCTTGTAGTTGAGTCCCACGCTGCCGCACCCGCCCGCGACGAGCACGCACACCCCGAGCCCGATCGCCGTGAGCAATGCCGCGCTGGGCGTTGGATGCTGCATGAGCGGATCGTATGCCGAGTCAGGGTTCGGCGGAGCGCAGGCGGTCAAACTCGTCCGACGCCACCGGCTCGTGTCGCCGCGTGTAGATGTTCACGCGGAAGCACTTGCGCAGCCTGGGTGAGCGCGGGTTGGCCGCGTACCCGTAGATGTAGTCCGCACCGTCGTGCACGCGCACGCTGACGGTCCACGAGCCGGTGTCGGCGACCTCGGCCTGGAGCGGCTGGCGCGACCCGTGCTCGTACACGTACACACGCGAGCCGGGATCGACCCGGCCGAAAACCTTGATCTCGATCGACGCGCTCACGTACGTGCCGTGGAACACCATCGCCACGTCCGAGAGGACGAACTGGGCGTGCTGTCCGGTGGAGCCGAGGCGTCGCTCGGCCGTGGCCCGGACCTGCCGATCGATCTCCCTGATCTGACCAAGGTCGCTCACAACCATGCGGACGGTGTAGTCATGGAGCATCTCACCCGGCGGCGCGCCAGGCGTGGCTGTGCGGGTTTGCTGGAATTCGATGCCGAAGCGGTTGTTCTCGACGTGCAAGCGTCGCGCGATGCCGCCGAGGATGTCCCACTCGCTCTCGCCCGCGCCGCCGCCCGGGCCCACGAACGTGCGCACGTTGCGGAACTGGAGCGTGACGGGCGCCTGGCCGCTCGGGGCGGTGCATCCGGACAGCGCGATCGTGCACGCGGCTGCAAGTTGGACGATTCCTCGTGCCACGCGCAGACGATAGCCGATCAAGCTTTGCGACGCCCGGCACGGAGCTGCGTGAGCAGGCGACCGACCATGAAAGTGACACTGGACAAGCAACCCGTTGAGATCGCACGCCCCACGATCGCGGAGGGGCTCGGGCGCGCCATCGCTCTGGCCGAGGAGCGAGGTCGGGTGGTCATCGAGGCCACGCTGGACGGGTGCCCGCTCACCGAGGATCAGCTGGCCGAACCGCCCGAGACGGAAATGCCCGGGTCCGAGCTGCGCCTGGTCAGCGCCAACCCCAGGGCCCTGGTCCGCACCACGCTGTACGACACCGCCGACGCGCTGAGCGAGTCGATCGCCACGCACAAGCGTGCAGCGGAGATGATCGAGTCCGGCCGGAGCGAAGAGGCAATGGATGATCTCTCCGAGGCGTTGTCGGTCTGGCAGGCAGCACGCGATGTGGTGGACCAGGGGGGTGAGCTGCTGGGTGAGCCGTTCACCGCAACGCGCGCGGGCGCGCCACTCGCGCAGAACATCACCCGCCTGGCGGAATGCCTTTCCGAGGTCAAACGCTGCCTGGCGGTGCAGGACTGGGCTGCGCTGTCGGACGTGCTGGCGTTCGACATGGACGAGTTGGCCCAGAGCTGGAAGCGGCAACTGATCGATCTGGCGGATCAGCTCAAACCCGCGGACACGTGAACTGAATCCGAGCCTTGCTATACGAGCCGCGACTGGCAAGGAGCGGTTCCGGGTGCGTTCAAGGGCTGATCGCGGGTTGATCGCAAGCGCCCATACCGCTTCCTGCCGGGCGCGGCTCGTTGTGGGAAACCGAGTCTGTGCGTGTACGAGCCGCGACTGGCAAGGAGCGGTTCCGGTCCGTTCACGAGTGCCCATACCGCTTCCTGCCGGGCGCGGCTCGTTGCGGAAGTGCGTGAGCGGTTTGGAGGAATTCTCCGCCGGCGGGCGTCGAGTGGCGTCGGTCCGTACCATGCGGCGGAAGCGCGGCTGGCGGCCGATGATTTCCGCGATGTGAGGGCTTCAGGCGTGTCAGAAAAGAACCCAGACGAACAGCGGCCGGCCGACACCAACGCGACACAGCCGGACCGACCCCGTTCGGTCGGGGACGATCCGCCACCGATCACCGACGGGCCGCAACGCCTCGATCCGCGATGGATCACCGTCGAGCGGATCAGTTCCTGGATCTACGCCGGCATCGTCACTATCGCGCTGCTGGTCTTCCTCGGCCTGTGCTGGAGCCTCGGGTGGTTCGGCCTGTGGCTGCGGCTGGGATTCACACTCATGAGCGTTGGCGTCTCGGCGAGTCTGGTCTATCGCGCCCACATCTACCCCACGCTCTGGTACCGCCGCGCCAGCTACGTGCTGAGCCAGACCGCGATCGAGATCCGCACCGGCGTCTGGTGGCGCAGCGTGACCAGCGTCCCCAGATCGCGCATCCAGCACACCGACGTCGAGCAGGGCCCGCTGATGCGAAAGTACGGCATCGCCAAGCTCATCATCCACACGGCCGGCACGCAGCACGCGACGGTCGAACTCATCGGGCTGTCGCGCCAGCAGGCGGACAGAACGCGCGACCACCTGATCGCGCGCGTCGCGGGCACGCACGAGCCCGGGAGGGCCGACGGTGTCTGATCCTCCCCCGCGATCACACCGTCTGCACCCGTCCTCGCTGCTGTTCCAATTCGTCTCCGGGCTGCGGCATTTCATCGTGCCCGGGCTGCTGGTGCTCGTGGTCGGCGCGTCCTCGGATTGGGCGAAGTGGGAGCTGTACCTGATGCCGATTCTCGCGCTCTTCATGGTCGCCCAGATCGTGCGCTACCTCAGCCTCAGGTACCGCTTTGACGACCACGAGCTGGTGATCCGCCAGGGCGTGCTCTCGCGCACAGAACGGCACATCCCCTTCGATCGCATCCAGAACATCGACCTCGTGCAGAACGTCGCGCACCGGGCGTTGGGGGTGGCCGAGGTTCGACTCCAGACCGCATCCGGGAGCGAGCCCGAGGCGGTGCTCCGCGTGCTCGCCATGCACGCTGTCGAGACCATGCGCGAGCGTGTCTTTCAGGGGCGGGAGCGGGCGTCCAGTGAATCTGAGATTGGATCGGCCGGGGGACCGGCCGGCTCGCTTGCTCGAACCGGCGAACCCGCCGAGCGTCAGGAGATTGTGCGCCTTGGCTTGGAAGAACTCGTCCGCCTGGGGGTGATCTCCAACCGGGGCCTGGTGCTGGTGGCGGCCGCGATCGGCATCAGCTATCAGTTCAATCCGTGGGAGCGGCTCAACGTGAGCGGCTGGTTCCAATCGGCGCGCGGGCTGGCCGAGGCGGGGAATCTCGGCCCGATCGCGGTCGGGGTGGCCGTGGCCGGAGCGTCCGTGCTCGTGCTCGGGCTGCTGATCGCGATGTCCATCGCCTGGACGGTGCTGAAGTTTCACGGCTTCCGGCTCGAGCGTGTCGGCGACGGGTTTCGCATCTCCTTCGGCCTGCTCACCCGGCACACCGCGACCGTCCCGGCTCGCAGGATCCAGTTCGTCTCCGTCCACCAATCAGCCCTGGCTCGGCTCATGGGCCGATCGAGCATTCGGATCGAGACGGCCGGGGGTTCCGGCGATGACGGCCGGCACGCCTTCAGCCGAAAGTGGTTCGTCCCTATCCTCCCCACGTGCGACGTACCGCGCGTGCTGAACACCGTTCAGCCCGGGCTGGACATGCGCCACGCTCCGTGGCGCGGACTGTCGGCAGGAGCAGCGAGGCGCGCCACCAGGCGGGCGCTGCGCAACTGGCTCCTGCCGGCGGTCGTCGTTGCGGTGGTGTTTCGACCCTGGGGGCTGGCGGCCCTGGTCCTGCCGGTGCTCGGCGTGTGGCTGGCGCGCCGCCAGTGCGCACTGACCGCCTACGCCATGACCGACGAGTGCGTGCTGTTCAGGAGCGGCGTGTTCACGCGAAAGACCAGCGCCGCCCGGATCGACAAGATCCAGGCGGTCCGTCTGGCCGAGTCGCCCTTCGATCGGCGATACCGTATGGCGACCCTGGCGGTGGACACGGCCGGCGCCGGCCCCGCAGACCACCGCATACGCGTCCCCTACCTCGACCGTCAGGTGGCCGCGCAACTCGCCGTGGACCTGACGCGGCTGGCGGAATCGGCCGCGTTCCGATCGTGAAAACAATGAACGGAGCCTGCCCTTGGGGCGAGGCCCCGGCACGCGGCGGCGAGGCTCGATCCCTGATACGATTCGCCACGGTCACGAACCGAGCAGGAGGGCACGCCATGGCAGACGCCGAAATGTCTTCAGATGTCCGGCTCTATGAAGAGGGTGCCGACGAGCTGATGGACTCCGAGCAGTTTCCCGACCGCGTGAGCCTGCTGCCCAGCGGGCCCGCGGGCGCCACGGTGCGTCCCGGAGAGCGCCTCCGCATCATGTGGGGCCAGGACATGCTCCGCGACCTGGTTGACGGCCGCTACCGGGTGATGGTGTGCGGCGTCAACGACGAGAACAACAGCCACGGGATCATCGCCCAGCTGGTGAACCTCGTGACCGCCAGCCAGTGGAGCGAGCCGGCCGTCACCTCCTACGCCCGGATGTTCCACGAGTCCGTCGCCCTGCACGCCTCGGAGGACCGCGAGCCGTACGTGCTCAAGTATGACCTGGACAGCCTGCTGATTCTTGGTTTGCTTCGGCCTCGCGGGCGCGATCATTTCTCGATGAAGGACCTGTCCACGGGGTTCTCGACCATCGCCAAAATGATCGCCGGCCGGCGCGAACGCCGCCCCGTCGCCACCGTGAGCTTCCTCGGCGCCCGCTCCAACCGGCTGGTTGACGCCAAGGGCTCGGAACCGAGTTTCGAGGCCGTGCTCCGCACCATGCACGACGCGGGCTATCGCGGCGACGTCTACCCGAGCCCGCAGGCGTGGCGCTTCGCAAACGTCGGCGTCTTCCCCAGCTACCCCTTCCCCGAGAGCCTCGAGCGGATGCGAGGCGGGAGTTCCTGATCGGTCCGACCGTCCCCGCCGCCGCCCCGGCCATGGTGCTGCGGCCGACACACGTGGAGCGCTCATGCAAGCCCGCCGGATGCTGCTCAGGTTCTTCGTCGCGTCGCTGGCGGTCACCGGCGTACTCGGCGTCACCGCCCTGCTCATGCAGGTCCCGTACGAGGAAGAGCTGGTCTTGACGTCGTTTCTCCTCACGATCTACAGCCTGGCCGGGCTGGTCTGCGCGTTCGTCATCAGCTACCGAACGCTCGCGGGGGCGGCCTGGGTCGGCGCGGGCCTGCTGGCGCTGAGCCTGTGCGGCTGGCTCGTGCTGGTCTGGACCCAGTACCAAATCGGGTGGCGCGTTTCAGAACTGCTGACCAGGATCTCGGGCAGCGCGACCGTGCTGGGCGTGCTTGCCATGCAC
>JADFGU010000179.1 GCA_022567535.1 Planctomycetota bacterium
ATTGCTCAGCCGGGCCGAGGGTTCGCTGGCGGGGGCGCAGAGTCAGATTGCATCGCTGGTCGCGGGCCACGCCCGGTGGGACGCCGTCATGACTTTGCTCTCTCAATCCGTGTCCGATTCGGTCTGGTTCACGCGGCTGCACATGACGCGGGACAGGGGATTTCCGGTGTGTCGGATCAACGGCGAGGTGCGTGCCGATTCGCACCAGGCGGCGTCGGTGATCTTCATGAGCCTCATCAATACGCTCGGGGCGGCGCCGATTGTCTCACGGTGCTCGATCGAGACGGTGGTCAGGGACCGCGCTGAAGCCGGCACGCAGAGGTTCGAGCTGCTGCTTCAGCTGCACGCTGTCGCGCCCAACGCGCGCGCACTTGCGAGCGACGATGTGGTCCAACCGGGCAACAACGGAAGTCAGCCATGATTCTCTCGCAGTTCAGGCCTGTCCTGGGACCGGCGGTGATCTCGATGTCCGTGCTGTTCGCGGCGGACGCGTACTTTGTTCGGCCGATGCGGCAGAAACTGAACGAGGCCCGCCGACAGACGAGCGCGGCGATCCACCAGGGCGTGGAGGTTGAAGCGCTCAACGCCTCTCTGCCCGATCTTCAGCGGCGCCTGGAGGTCGCCGAGCGGAAGCTCGCGCGGATCCGTACGGCCGGCGATATCGTCCGCGATCAGGGTCTGCTGTTCCAGAGGATCTGGGACATCGGCAAGTCGGTCGGGGTTTCGGTCGAGGTGATCGATCCACAGACCAACGCCACTCGCGCCGGCCGCGACGACGGCACCGAGGCGCTCCGATGCGCGATCGAGGCGATCGGCTCGTACGGCTCGATCGCCCTGTTTGTTCATGATCTGGAGGCGGAACTGGGCCTCACCTTTGTTCGATCCGTGCACATCGTGCCCAAGCAGGACGGCAACGTGCAGGCTGTGCTCGCGAGCATCGAGACGGAGCACCTTGCGATCGATGTGCGCGCCGAGCGGGAGTAAGGAGGATTCGCGTGCCGAGAACACGAGCCATGGAAGCCGCCGTCTTCGCCGCTCCGTTCGCGATCCTGGCGTTGGTGAAACTGCTCATCGGGTTCGGACCCGTGGAGTCCCAGGCCGTAAATCAGGGTCAATCGCAGGCCGACCAGACCTCGCAGGCGGTGGACGGGGTGGACAAAGCGATGAACGCCTGGATCGCCTCGCTCGACATAAAGCCGGACATGCGGTCTCCCATGGATCACGGCCCGACGCAGCAGGTTGAGCCGATCGTCCCCATCGATTCGGTGTACCGGCCGCCGGTATTCCGCAATCCGCTCGCGAACGCGAAGCTGACGAGTGTGATGGGATCCGGGTCGAATGGTCTGGCGTCGATCGATGGCAAGCTGTACGCCGTCGGCGACCAGCCGGCGCCCGGGTGTCGAATTGTCGCGATTGACGCGCGGGAGCGTGTCGTGCAGATTGAGCTGCCCTCAGGGCAGACGTTCTTCATCCGTGCGGATGAGCACCGGCGGCGATGACCGAACCACCCGTTCCGATAATCTCAAAGCCCGCTTGACCGTCACGTCAGGTCGGCCGGGAGGCCCCCGGGGCTGCACCGGCTCGCGAGTCCGGTCGATAATCAAGGGTCGGTAATGCCAACCCCGGTCTCGAAAGGGTGCGGGATCTGATCGTGTCCAGCTTTCGTTTCAACGTCGTCACCCTTCCATTGGCACTGCTGACCGCAGTCTGTGGGGCTCTTCTGGCTCAGGCTGTAGTGCGGGATTATCACAACATCGAGAGCCGAGCGCTCGAGTCTGCGGTGCTCATCATGCGCGAGCTGGAAACGACTCTGGCGCCGCGGATCTCGGCCGAGGATCCGAACGTCTTCCAGTCGCTTCACGACCACGGGCTGTTCCCGGCGGGCATCGCGCGGTTTCGCGCGTATAACGCCGACGGCACGCTGGTCGCGGTCGCACGGAACAACAGAGCAGAGCGGTGGGCATGGACGCCCGTGCTGGCGTGGCTCTCAAAGCGCGGTGTGCTGCCCGAGGAGGCGCCGCCGATCATGCGCCCCATTCGGGACAGCGAGGGCGTTCAGGTCGGAACACTGATCGTGGACATGGGGATCTACGCTGCATTCGGCCGCTCGGTGCAAAGCTGGTTCGGCATCGTGCTGGGGTGCTTCATCGCGATCGGGATGTACGCGCTATGGGCGTCGGCGTTCGCGAGACGACGGATCCGCCACGTGGACGCGCTGGGTGAGTTCGCGCGGAACATACGCGACGGGCACGCGAGCCGGCACCTCAAGCTCAAGGGTCCGCCGGAGTTCGCGCTTCTTCAGGAGGCGCTGAACGAGCTTTCGGACGCCAAGCGGGCGCGTGTCGCGTCGCAGCGGTTCATTGGCAACGTGCTCGAGTCCATGCCCGATTCGCTGATCGTCGTGAACCCGGACTCGACGATCAGGAGTGTGAACAAGGCGACGCTCGACCTGCTCGAATACGACGAGGACGAGTTGACCGGCAGACAGTTCTCCATCATCTGCAGCGCGGACGGGCAGCACCTCACGTGCGATCGGCTCGATGAGTTCCTCGGCTCCGGGGCTCGCCGAGACACGGAAGTCATCTACACCTCCAAAGCCGGCGAGCGGATTCCGGTCAGCCTGAGTGGGTCGGCGATCCTCGGCCCGCATGGGCGCGGGACGGGATACGTGTGCATCGGCACGGACATCCGCCCGCGCAAGCGCGCCGAGGCAGAGCAGCAGACGCTCAACAAGAAGATCCTCGAGACATCGCGCCAGGCGGGGATGGCGGAAGTGGCCACCAGCGTCCTGCACAACGTGGGCAACGTGCTCAACAGCGTGAACGTGTCCGCGACTCTCATCGCAGATCGACTCCGTGACAGCGAGGTGAAGAGGCTGATAAAGGCTGCAGCGCTGCTCAAGGAGCACGAGCACGACCTGGTGGAGTTCCTGACCAGGGACGATCGGGGGCACGCGCTGCCGAGCTATTTCGTCATGCTCGCAGAACAGATGGATGCGGGCCAGCGGCACCTTTTGGACGAGGTGGAATCGCTGACCCAGAACGTGGGTCACATCAAGAGCATCGTGAGTGCACAGCAGCAACTGTCGAAATCGTCTTCTTTGATCGAGACCATCAGCCCGTCGGAGCTGCTCGGCGACGCGCTTCGAATGAGCGAAAAGATCGCGGACCTCAGCCATATTCGGCTCATTCGCCGCTTTGAGCGGGTTCCCGACCTGAGCACGGATCGGCATCGGGTGATTCAGATTCTCGTGAATCTCATCAGGAATGCTGTGAGCGCGATGGCGGATTGCAAGCCGGGCAAGGCCACACTCACCGTCTCGCTCTGCCCGAAGCCGGACGATTCCGGGTTCGCCCGCATACAGATCAGCGACACCGGGCACGGGATCGACCCGCGCATGCAGGCCAAGATCTTCACGCTCGGCTACACGACCAAGAAGGACGGGCACGGGTTCGGCCTCCACAGCGCGGCGCTGGCTGCCAAGGAGCTCGGGGGCTCGCTTGAGATGCACAGCGACGGGCCCGGGTGCGGCGCGACCTTCATCTTCGATCTGCCGCTCGCACATACGACTGTGAGTGAAGCCGCATGAGTCACCCGGGCACGCCAACCAACAGCGACCCGCGCCGCGGCGAGAGCCCGCCCCCGTCCGAGCAGGAGGAGCACGCCAACAGCACGCCGCGGATTCTCATCGTGGACGACATCGACGCCATCCACGACGACTTCCGCAAGATCCTCGCCCCGGAAGGCCGCAACCAGGAGCTGGGAGACATCGAGGCGGTCATCTTCGGGGAGAAGGCGTCCGAGTGTCCCGAGTTCCGGTTCGAGATCGTGTCGGCGTTCCAGGGAGAACAGGCGGTCGAGATCGTGCGCGATGCGCAGCGGGAGGGCCGACCGTTCTCGCTCGCGTTTGTCGACATGCGGATGCCGCCGGGCATCGACGGGCTGGAGACGGTCGTGAAAATGTGGGAGCACGATCCGGATCTGCAGGTAGTGATATCGTCGGCGTATTCGGATTACACGTGGGCGGAGATTTATAATAAGCTCGGCCACAGCGACCGATTCCTGCTGCTCCGCAAGCCGTTCGACAATGCCGAGGTGCTCCAGCAGGCGTGCGGTCTGACGGCCAAGTGGCAGCTCGCGCGACAGGCCTCGCTGCGCATGTCGGAGTTGGAGCGGATGGTCGAGGAGAGAACCAGGGTGCTGCGGGGCGAGATCTCGGAACGTCGGGCCGCCGAGGCGAAGCTGCAACACGCCGCCACTCACGACATGCTCACGGGGCTCGTCAATCGCTCGCACCTGATCGAGCGCATCGAGCGGTGTATTGATCGGCGACGCCGGGAGGATGGTTTCGAGTACGCCGTTCTCTTCCTTGATTGTGACGATTTCAAGAGCATCAACGACTCACTGGGTCACGAGTTCGGCGACGAGCTGCTCAAGGCGCTGGCTGAGCGACTGGTCGGCACGCTCAGGAAGCTCGACACTGTGGTTCGCGCGGAGGGGGACATCACGGCGAGATTCGGTGGCGACGAGTTTGTCGTGCTGCTCAGCGGGCTCAAGCGCTCGAGCGACGCCACCGACGTCGCCGAGCGGATCACCCGGCACATGGCCGAGCCGTTCGTGCTCCGGGGAACCGAGGTGAACACCTCGGTCAGCCTGGGCATCGCGATCGGGGCGGATCGGCATGACACGCCGGACGAGCTCATCCAGGACGCGGACGCGGCCATGTACCGGGCCAAGAGCTCGGGAAAAGCGGCTCACGCGGTGTTCGACGAGCACCTGTTCGAGCACCAGGTGCAGCGGCTGAAGCTGGAGAACGAGCTTCGAAAAGCTCTTGAGCTCGGGCAGTTCCGTGTCGTGTACGAGCCGATCGTCGACCTCAGGTCGCACTCGCTGATCGCGCTGGAGGCGCTGTTGCGGTGGGCGCATCCGACGCGGGGCCTGCTGCCGCCCGCCGATTTCCTGCAGGTCGCCGAGGATGCCGGGCTGCTTGCCGAGGGTTCGGAGGGTGTCCACGTAATGGTCGGTGAGGTCAGTGCCGGTCTTGCGGGAGAGGAAGGACCAATCGGTCTTGCCGGGTAGATCGACGCCCCGCTCGTCCGCCATCTTGATGAATAGCAGATAGGTGATCTGCTCGATGTAGTCGCCATAGTCGATGCCGTCGTGCCAAAGGGTGTGGCAAAAGCCCCAGAGTTCTTGGACAATGTCAGTCATCAACTCCCTCGTTCTGGAGAATCGGCCTCAAGCGTCACTTCTCGATACCCGACAGAAAAGAGTGTCGAAGTCGGTGATTCGTCACGAAGTGTGCAACTGCGGTTCTTAACAAGAACACCCGAG
>JADFGU010000180.1 GCA_022567535.1 Planctomycetota bacterium
TCGGCTCGGTGTGCTGGACGCGTCGGAAGCGCCGCCGACGTTCCAGGTCGAGCCGGGCAAGGTGGTGGGCCTGATCGCGGGCGGGCAAGAGGCCCTCACGCGCTCGAGCGAGTCGCTCGAAGATGATCGGCATGGTGCGATTCCCGAACTGGACGCGCTGGATCTGTCGTCGCGTGACGCGGTGCTGGGCGTCGCGGCCGGGGGGACCACGCCGTACGTCCTCGGGGCTGTCGAGTACGCGAGCAATCTGCCCGACGCGCCGGTGACGGGTCTGATCGTGTGTACGCCGATGGAGGCCCCGCGCTGGGCCGATCATCTCATCGTGCTCGAGACCGGGCCTGAAGTGCTGACGGGCTCGACGCGGATGAAGGCGGGCTCGGCGACCAAGATGACGCTGAACATCATCTCGACGACGCTGATGGTGCGCTGCGGTCGCGTGTACCAGAACCTGATGGTGGACGTGCGGGCAACCAGCGACAAGCTGCGCGACCGTGCAGCCCGGATCGTCGCCGAGCTGACCGGGCTCTCGCGAGCCGCGTCGTTCGACCTGCTCGAACGCGCTGGCGGCGCGGCTAAGACCGCGGTGGTGATGCATCGGCTCGAAGTGGACCGCGTGCGGGCGGAGCGGCTGCTGCAGGAGGCGTCAGGAAGACTCGGCGATGTGCTGGACTGAAAGGGACGACCGATGAAACGCGTGCTGCTCGTTCTACTGCCGGTCGCGTTGCTGGCAGGCTGCGCCACGAAGCACGGGCTCCCACAGCGCCCGGCCGCGATCAATCACGTCGTGTTCTTCAAGCTGGTTGATCCGACGCAGGCGGACGCGCTGATCGCGGCGTGCGACGCGAGGCTGGCCACCATCCCGGGCGTGGTGAGCTACTACTGCGGCCGGCCCATCGACACCGGCCGCGACACCGTGGACGCCGACTACGACGTGGGCTTCTACGTCGGCTTCGCATCCGAGGCAGACTACGCGGCGTACGTGACCCATCCATCGCACCTCGCGCTGGTAGCCCAATGGCGCCCCCGCTTCCAGTGGCTGCGCGTCCACGACATTCTGGACCCGACGCCCTGAGCGGCGAGTTCTATCGGCTGCGCCGGATCTATCGGACGGGGAAGGCATCGGGGATCGGGCAGCAGGCATCAGGGCAATCGCTCCCACACCGTTCGAAGAAACCGGCTGTGCCGGCCAGCCTTGCTGGCTGGCTATGGGCAGCCGGCCACGAAAGCACGCTGGAAGCAAAGGAAGTCGAAGATGTCGCACACGAGCCAGCCCGTGCTGGTGTCGCAGTCGCACGCGGCGAGGTTGCCGTTGACAAAGCCGTTCTGGAAGGCGAGGAAGTCGAAGATGTCCAGTACACCAGCACCCGTGCTCGCGTCGAGGTCGGCGTAGCACGGCACATACCGCGCGACAAAGGCGTCATAAGGCCCCGCGTTCGCCCCGCCCAGATTGCCCCGGGTGCGGCCCGCAACCATCACGCCGCTTGCGCCGTCGGGGGCGAGAGAAGTAGCATACTCATAGTCGCTCGTGCCGAACTGACGGACCCAGAGCTGGTTCCCGTTGGCGTCGTACCGCGCGATAAAAGCATCAGCACTCCGCGCTTTTGCGCCGCCCAGATTGCCCTGGGTCAATCCCGCGACCATCACGCCGCCCGCACCGTCGGTGGCAAGAGCGAAGGCAAGGTCCCGGCGGTCCGTGCCGAACTGGCGGATCCAGAGCTGGGTTCCATCCGCGTCGTACCGCGCGACAAAGGCGTCAAAACGTCCTGCGTTCGCCCCGCCCAGACTGCCATCGGTAGATCCCGCGACCATCACGCCGCCCACGCCGTCGGGGGCGAGAGCCCAAGCGGAGTCATTGTCGCTCGTGCCGAACTGACGCACCCAGAGCTGGGTTCCATCCGCGTCATATCGCGCGACAAAGGCGTCAAAACGCCCTGCGCTCGCCCCGCCCAGAATGCCCTCGGTATAGCCCGCGACCATCACGCCGCCCGCGCCGTCAGGGGCAAGAGCCGAGACAACGTCTTCGAGGTTTGTGCCGAACTGACGGATCCAGAGCTGGGCTCCATCCGCGTCGTACCGCGCGATGAAGGCGTCATAGCCCCCTGCGTTCGGCCCGCCCAGGCTGCCAGTAGTACCGCCCGCGACCATCACGCCACCCGCGCCGTCGGGGGCCAGGGCCCAGGCCGTGTCAGAACTGCCCGCGCCGAACTGACGGACCCAGAGCTGGGTCCCGGCCGGGTCATACCGCGCGACAAAGGCGTCAGCGCCCCCCGCGTTCGCCCCGCCCAGACTGCCACTGGTCTCGCCCGCGACCATCACGCCGCCCGCGCCGTCGGTGGCGAGAGCACTGGCACCTTCAGTGGCGCTCGTGCCGAACTGGGTCATCCATAGCTTGTCTTGCCCCATCGCGGGCACCGCCAGGCCGCCCAGCAGCGTCAGCACCGCCAATGCAGTCACCGTTCCATCTCTGAGCCGGGCACTCTGTCGTAACATCGGGGCACACACTGCGGCGAATCGTGGTCTCATGGCTGTCTCCCTACGAAGAGCTTGCTTTCGATCAGTTTAAGGGAGTATCCCCTTCGTTGCAAGGGCAAAGGGCACTCTTCCCGCAATATATCAGGTGCTGGCGGGAGGCCCGTACAATACCTCTGTGTGGCATGTCCACGCGCTTCGCGCGAGCATGGTTCGAAGAAGCAGACGCCCCTCGGACCAACCCGAGTCTACACGATCCCACCGCCCCCCGCAACCTCGCCCCCACCGGGGCGGCTGGCACTGGTGGACGAGCCACCTGTGGCACCCGGCGTGAAGGGGGGGTGCAGAAAAACCTCGCGGCCGTGGTTGCTCGGTCACAAGGCAGACAGCACGATCCCACCCAAACGGACGGCTCGGAGATCCGACCTACCCTCCCCGCCCTTCCCCTTCGCGCTCTTCGTGAGCTTCGCGTTGAAATCCGGAATGTCAGCTCGGAGAGCTAACCCACCTCGGAGATCCGACCTGCCCCCCTCCGCGACCTTCGCGTCACACTTCGCGCTCTTCGCGTTGAGATTCCTCCCCCACGCCCACCGCCGCGAACGTCTCCAGACGGGCGAACGCCGTGTCCGCGTACGACCGGAAGATCGCGTACGGGAACAGCGTCAGCAGCGCGATGACCAGCCCGAACGCCGTCGTGTACAGCGCCTGCGCGATCCCCGACGCCACCGCTGTCGGGTCAGCCGCCGCCGCCGCGTCCACGCTCGCCCCCAGCAGCCCGAAGCTCTTGATGATCCCGATCACCGTGCCCAGGATGCCCAGCATCGGCGCCGCTGTGATGATCGTCGACAGCACCGTGCCGAAGCGCTCGATCTGGCCGCGGACCGACTCGATCAGCTCGCGTGCGTCTGCCTCGGTCGCGCCCCGCCCGCCCTGCTCAGCCCGCGCAATGAACCGCCTGGCGAACACGCCGAACACCGTCGGATCCTTCTTGGCTGCCCTGCCCGCCGCCGACCAGTCACCCGCGCGCACCTTCTCGACCAGCCGTCGCCATCTTTCCGCCTCGCGCCCCGACAGCATCCGCCGCCAGAACAGCGCCCGCTCGAACGACAGCGCCAGCGACACCACACTCAGCAGCAGCAGCGGGTACATCACCACGCCGCCGAGCACGAAGATCTCCATGATGGTCAAGCGCTCGTCAGCCATAGCGAGCAGATGGTAGCGCACGCCCATCATCCCGCCCCACACGCCGTTCACCTGTTCTCCTGCTCGACCACTCACCTGCTCTCCCACGCCCGGGCATACGCTTGCACATGCCGTGCCTCGTCGCCTTCGTCGCGTTCTTCTCGCCCCGGCTGGCGATCGTCCTTCTGGTCATCTTCGGCGGCTACATCGGCCGCGCGTACGACACCACGCTCTGGCCGCTGCTCGGTTTCTTCATCATGCCCTACACCACCCTCGCCTACGCCTTCGGCAAGAACACCAACGGCTCCATCGAGGGGCTCTACCTCGTGCTCGTGATCGTCGCGGTGCTGTTCGACTTCGGCTCAACCGGCGGCGGCGGACGACAGTCGGCCGTCGTCGTCACTCGACGAAGACGAACCCGAAGATGAGCGTCATCTCCGTCCACCAGCTCACGCGGCGCTACGGCCGGCGAATCGGCATCGAATCCATCGACCTCGACGTGCCCAAGGGCGCGCTCTTCGGGTTCCTCGGCCCCAACGGCGCAGGCAAGACAACCCTCATCCGCGTCCTGCTCGGATTCCTCCGCCCGACCCAAGGCCGCGCCCGCGTCTTCGGCCTCGCCACATGGTTCGCCGGCGCGGAGACCACCGCCCGGCGGAGCATCTGCACGGTCTGAGCCCGCCAAACCAGGATCCAGCCCCCCGGCCGCTCACCAAGAATCGGATCGCCAGCCCAACTCCGCCGATGGAGTCGGCGAACAATCAGTCCCCGGGCCCGTGGCGGAACTGGCAGACGCAGCGGACTTAAAATCCGCTGAGGGGCAACCCTCGTGTGGGTTCAAATCCCACCGGGCCCATTTGCTCGGCCGGCTCAAACAGCCCTGAACATTCACCCGCAGGACACGGTGAATCGTCGCGAGGCTCTCGATAATGACAACGGGATCGCATACTGCAACATCACCACGTGCTGCACCAACGTCTGCCCCGGGCACATCACGATCACCGACAACGCGATCATCCCGCTCAAAGAACGCGTGGCCGACGAGTTCTATGATCCGTTGACCAGGCTGCTCCGGATCTTCCCCCCAAAGAGGTCCGGAACGGTCTGACCTGTGCCCAAATGCAGGAGCGCATCATGCCGAACATCAAGAAGATCAGCACCGAGTCGATCCCGCGCGCCATCAAGAAGGCCCAGCGGTATCGGCTGCTCAACGAGCCCCGCGAATCCGAGAGCATCTGCCGCGACATTCTCGCCGTCGACAAGGACAACCAGGAGGCGACCGTCATGCTCCTGCTCTCGATCACGGATCAATTCCACACTATGGACGTCACCATCGACCAGGCGAACGAGGTGCTCGAACAACTCGTCGGCGCGTTCGAGCGTGCGTACTACGGCGGCGTGATCGCCGAACGCTGGGGCAAGGCGCTCCACGAGGCCGCGTACGCCGGCGAGGACATCCACGAACTCCTCAGCCGCGCCATGTCGCTCTATGAACATGCCCAGACCCTCGCCCCTACGGGCAACGAGGACGCCGTGCTGCGCTGGAACGCCTGTGTGCGTCTCATCGATCGCTTCGGCCTGCACCCCTCGGCCAAAGTCGCAGCCGCAGACCTCGAAATGGAAGCCTTCGAGGACGAGGTGCCGTTCCGCGAGAGGTGAGTCCGGACAAGTTTTTGC
>JADFGU010000181.1 GCA_022567535.1 Planctomycetota bacterium
CAGCGTCGCGAACGACTCGACCAGCTTCAGATCCTCCGGGTTGACGATGTCGCTGGCGGTGATGACGCCGCTCTCGCCCGTCGCCGCCGGCTCGATCCCGAGCATCCGCAGCACCTGGGCGTTGGCGATCGAGATCTGCGGGCGAAAGGTCATCACGGTCACGGGCTTGGAGACCGCCGGCGAGGGCGCCAGCGGCAAATCGCTCTCGTCCTCGCGCAGCCTCGAGATCGTCGCCGTGGTCGCCGACAGCCGCGAGATCACCTCGTACGCCGTCCCGTTCACCACCACCACGTACCCGGTGTCCACGCGGGCAGCGTCGAAATCGACGTCAAAGGTGCTCAAAGTCAGCGTGGTGCCCGCCACGTCCCCGGTCGCCGTGACCAGCAGTTGCCCCGCCCAGGACGCGTCGCGGAACAGGTTCGGCTCGAGCAAAAGCAAGTCTCGATCGTTGATGAACATACCGCATCCCCCTTGCCAGGTTGGTCCCCGGACGCCGAGTCTGAGCCCGCCGCGGGCGAAGGCTCGGATCGTCCTGGTGCCGAAGGTTTCTCCAAATCCCGCCCGCCGACCTTTCGGTCGAGGGCGGAAACGCTCGCGGGGTCCCCTCGACCCCCACGCCGCGATTTGCGCCGGTTACGTCGCCAGTGCGCTGAGCACCCCGTGCGCGTTCTCGTTGCGAAACTCCATCGTGTACTCGCCGATGACCTGCCCGAGGCTGGAGTCTCCCGAGGGCGCGAGTGGCTTGAAGTGGAAGCTGCGCCCGGCCAGCGGCGGGATCTCGATCCGCGCCGAATCCAGCAGCAGCGCGCTGTCGATCGGCACCCAGCGTGAAAGGATCACGCGGCAGACCCCGAAGTCGCTCTCGTAGACGCTGACGAGGTCGGTGAATCGGGTGTCGTTGGCGTCATAGGCGCGCGACGAGCTGATAAACGAGTTGATCTTGCGCTTCTGCGCCCCGCCCACCACGATCGTGTCCACCGCGCCCGCGGACTGCTCCCAGATCTGGCGCAGGGCCGCGTTGAGCACTTCCTCCGTCAGCTCGTCGGACCCGGCCCCACCGCCGGGCGGGATCGGGCCCACGCCCGGCTGGAACTGGTTCGTCGAGACCAAGTGAGTGATGCCGTTCATCGAGCGTCGCACCGTCGTGCCGCCCTGCGGCGAGCTGGACGGCGCCACGCCGTTGATCACGCAGTTCTCGAGGTCCCGCAGCAGCTCACGCATCCGCTCCTGCTTCTGGAAGTCCATCTCGTCGGCGATGCCGTGCGCCCGGGCCGCGAGCATCGAACCGCTGGCCTCGACGGTGGCGGCGAAGATCTGCGTGTAGTTCTGCTGTCGGTTTCGGCTGGTGAACCGCGACGCCGACGCGTCGGCGCCCTCCAGGGCCGCGTTGCCCAGGATGTAGAGCTTCATGTTGTCGGCCAGTGTCGCCTTGGTCGTCCCGCCGTACCCTCGCGTGACCATGATGATCGATTCGCTGATCGAGAGGACGAGCATCACCTCGGTCGACCCGGCCGGACGCACCAGGTCGCCCACCTGGAATCGGTCGTCGTTGTCCACCGTGATATCCGTCTCGTTCTGCGGGTCCGGCGTGAAGACCGTCTGGTTGATCTGGTCGGTGTTGGGCAGCAGCGTGTCCTCGACCCACTCGTGCACCGTGCTCGTGGCCGGGCGCTTCGCGTCCCCCAGATGGTCGAGCAGCGGCGTCTCGAACGGGCTGACGATCCCGATGATGTCCGACACGTCCTCGGCCAGTTCCGGCAGGCTCGCGCCCGCTCCGTACGTTGTCTTTCCTGTGAATGGCATTCATTGTCCCCTTTCGCTTTGATGCCTCATTGATCCCGCGACGCGTTTACCCGCCCCGCTTCATCCGCAAGTACCTCAACAGTTCGCGACGATCGCCCGTTCGGCGCGCGGTCTCGGCGACTTCGCCCAGCACGCTGTCCTCCCGCGGCGCGTCCGCGGCGCTCATGACCGAGGCCTGGTTCGGGCGGGTTCGGAACAGGAACGGCTTGCGCCGCTGCAGGTCGCGCACCGCGATCGCCACGTCCGGCTCGTCCATCCCCTCGATCGCCGCTGCCGTCAGGATCGTCGCCGTCTCAAGATCCAGCGCGTGCGCCTCTTCGAGCGCGCGTTCGATTCGTCGGCGTTGTTCGACCGCGTCGATCGCGTGCCGCGCCTGCTCCAGCGACGCCTCGGACTCAGTCAGCCGATCCGCCAGTTCCGCCAGAGACCGCTCCGCTCGCTGGGCGCGATCTTGCCACTGCTCCCCGTCGCCGCGACCCGGCTGCGCCTCCGATTCCACCGGCGCGTGGCTGTCCGGCTGCGGAACCGGCTTCGTCGTTGATTCCTCCTCGCGTTGCGCCACCGCCACGCTCTGATCGGTCATCTCGTCTTGCATCAGGTACCTCCTTTGTCGGGTGTTGTTGAGGGCGATTTGTGTCACGTCACGCCCGCGTCGGACGGTCCGTATCCGAGTTCGGCCAGCACGCGATCGACCGGGACGCCCAGGTCGCGCTTGGCCTTGGCCGCGAGCGTCTGCTCGTGCACGTCCTCCGGGACCGGGTCAGGCCAGACCAGTCTGACGCCGCGATGCTCGCGTGCCGTGCCGAGCACGCCCGCCTCGTCCAGGGCGGTGAGCACGAGCCGAGACGCGGCGGCCATCCCCCGGCCGTAGGTCACGCGCTTGCGCGCCGTCTTGCTGAGCAGCCCCAGGAGTGTGACGCGCAGGGCGTTGGCGCTGCTCAGGTTGCCGATCTTGGCGCGGACGACGCCCGCGGCGAGCGGGGGCACGCCCGAGATTTTGTCCAGCGCCTCGCGGATCTCGGTGATGTGTGTTTCCTCGCTCGGGTTGGCGGTGTCCCCGCCGAACGCCTCGATCGACGCGTCCGGATTGTCCGTCTGCCACAGCGCGCCCGGGCCGACCGGCACCTTGTCGAACCCCTCGATTCCCTTGGCCAGGTACATCTTGAAGCACTGCATGGTCACGCGGCTGGCGCGGTCGCTCAGCCGTGTATTCAGCTCGTCCTGGAGCGGGATCAACGGCTCGACCTCGCCCAGGCCGGCGTAGCGCAGCGGCTGGGAAATGTTCTGGATGTGTACGATGGGGGTGACGCCGGGCGCGGCCCGGTTGAGCGACTCGTCGACCAGTTGATCGTCCTCGTACAGCTGTCGATGGGTTGCGGAGAATATCTCGGTGATGGTGCCGGTCTTGCGCCGCGCCGGGCCGCCACCCAGCCGGCGCAGGAACGATCCCGCAGCACCGCCCGGGCCTCGCTCGACCTCGTTGAGCACGCGCGTCAGCCGAACCACGAACCCGTCCAGCCGACGGTAGTCCATCGAGTTCACGATCGGGAAGCCCCGCGTGGGCTCGATCACTTCGATGCGGATGAGTTCGGCGAACGACTCGGGCTCGTCGGCGTCGAATTGCTGTGTGAACAGCGCGTCGTCAACGCGGACGAGCAGGTCGACGTGCCCGTACACGTGCCCGAGCAGCGCCATGTCCTGGAAGAGCGAGATCCCGCCCGACGCCTCCCACACCGCGTCCAGCGCCGCCTCGATGCGCCCACGGAGCGGCTCGTCCGGCGCCGTGGACAGGATCTGCACCGGCTTGCCGAACATGAAATCCACCATCGTGTGCACGCGCCAGGCGATGTCGTTCTCGATGACGATCTCGCGGCCGGCGGCGCGATCGTCGATGGCCAGGTCGTGCCGCGCCGCCCCGGTGATGCGGATGGGCAGCCCGGATTCCTGGGCCAGCCTGCGTCGCGAGCCCAGCCCGGGCGCGCTGGCTTCGTTGCGGTAGTAGCGCCAGAGCGGTTCGAGCCGATCGCGCACCTGCGCCTCGTGCTCGGCGATGAGGGCGGCCAGCAGCGCCTCGTCCAGCCCGATTCCTGAGAACACGTCAAGCGTCATCGCGTCGGCCTCCTGCGGTTGCGGCTTCCAGAGCTCGGGTGGTTGCGGCGGATCCGGTCCGCCCGACACTCCTTGCGCCGGGGCGCAGGCCGTGCGCACAGCCACGCCCGCGCCCGACCGCAGGCCTCGCCCAACACCTGCGACCGACGGTGGTTACATTTCTTTGAGATTGTCAGTGCACGTCGCGCGCGGTTGAGCCGGGCGTGCGCACAGGACGCCGAGTCTGAGTCCGCGAAGGCTCGGATATCACCGCCAGCGCGACCCGAGGCATCGCGATCAGCACCGGGCTCTCGACACTCTGACTCGATCCAACCGCGGCCCGGGCGTATCCTCGCCGATGCACCGCGCCGTCTTTCTCGACCGCGACGATACGCTCATCGCGAACCGAACGCTCGCGGATCAGCCCGGCTGCGCCCCCGGCGACCTGTGCGACCCGGCGCGCGTGCAACTGCTGCCCGGCGTGCTGGACGCGTGCGCCCGCCTCGCACGCGCCGAATACCTGCTCATCGTCGTGACCAACCAGGGTGTGGTGGCTCGCGGCGGGGGCACGATCGCGCAGGTCGAGGCGACCCACGACAGGCTCAACGCGCTGATGACCGTTGACGCCAACCAACTCCTGCACGCGATTTACTACTGCCCGTATCACCCGGCCGGGTCCGTCGAGGAGTATCGGCGCGAGCATCCGTGGCGCAAGCCCAGCCCGGGCATGATCCTCGCGGCGGCAGCGGATCACGACATCGAACTCGCGTCTTCATGGCTCATCGGCGACGCCCGGCGCGACGCCCAGGCCGCGATCGCCGCCGGGATCCCGGCCGACCGTTGCCTCCTGCTGGCGCCGCACGGGCGCGTGGAGGATCTCTCGTCGGCGGCTGAACACATCCTCGCGCAGAGCGTGTAGCATCTGTGAAGCCGTGGCCCCGCCAACCGTCAATCCCGCCCGTCTGCTGGTCGTGCTCCCGTCCTGGGTGGGCGATTTCGTGATGGCGACGCCGGCGCTGCGACTGTTGCGCACGGCGCTGCCGGGCTCGCTCATCGGCGTTCTGGCACGCCCGACCATCGACGAACTGCTCGCCGATTCCGATCTGTTCGATCAGATCCACCTCGATCGCCCGCACGGCGTGATGGGGCCCAAGCGCGTGGCCTCACGCATCCGCCCGCAGCGGTACGACACAGCGCTGCTCCTGACCAACTCGTTCTCCACCGCGCTGGCGACGCGCCTGGCGTTCATCCCCCGCCGCATCGGGTACGACCGCGACCGCCGCGGCTTCCTGCTCACGCAGAAGCTCACGCCTGAACGCCGGGCGGACGGGGCCTTCGAGATCGTCCCCGCGTGCGAGTACTACTACCGCGCCGCGCGGGCGCTGCTCGAGGGC